>CAZVHD010000218.1:0-3293 GCA_964626765.1 uncultured Christensenella sp. | reverse complement strand
CGGGGGTTAACTTCAATAACCACATATTCATAACTTTCGGGGTTGAGCGCGTATTGTACATTGCATCCGCCTTCAATGTTCAAAGCTCTTATAATCTTTATTGAAGCCGAGCGAAGCATTTGGTATTCCTTGTCGGCAAGAGTTTGGCTTGGAGCAACAACGATGCTATCGCCTGTGTGAATTCCCACAGGGTCAAAGTTTTCCATATTACAAACAATAATACAGTTGTCTGCTTTGTCTCTAATGACCTCGTACTCAATTTCCTTCCAGCCCGAAACAGATTGTTCAAGGATGACTTGTTTTATTATGCTGTTTTTTAATCCTTTGAGGACTATTTCATTGAATTCTTCTTCATTGTTGGCAATTCCTCCGCCTGTGCCTCCAAGAGTAAAAGCAGGTCTTATGATAATCGGAAAACCGTTTTTATCTGCAAACTTCTTTGCCTCTTCAAATGAGGTGACAATAACGCTTTTGGGAACCTTTTCGCCAATTTCGTTCATAAGGTCTCTAAAGAGGCTTCTGTCTTCGGCTTGCTGAATAGAACTAAGTTTTGTTCCTAAGAGTTCCACATTGTATTTGTCCAAGACTCCCGCTTCGGAAAGGGATATAGCCATATTAAGACCTGTTTGTCCGCCAAGGGTGGGAAGCAGTCCGTCCGGTCTTTCTTTTTCTATAATCTTTGTAACCGTATTCAATTCTATGGGCTCAATATATATAACATCGGCGGTTGTCATATCTGTCATAATTGTTGCGGGGTTGCTATTGACTAATATTACATAATAGCCTTCTTCTTTAAGGGCTTTGCAGGCTTGAGTTCCCGAATAGTCAAATTCCGCCGCCTGACCTATGACAATAGGCCCGCTTCCGATAACCATAATCTTTTTCAAATCTTTTCTTTTAGGCATTCCTGTACTCCTTTAATACTTGTGTGAGTTTGTCAAACATAAAATCTATTTCTTCTGTTGTTATAATAAGGGGAGGGACAAGTCTTAAGGTGTTCTTTCCGGCAGTTGAGGCGACAACGCCTTTATCCAAAAGCTCTTTCATAACTGTTTTTGCGGGCATTTTTTCATCAAGCTCTATGCCGAGCATAAGACCTTTTCCTTTTATGTCGGTGACAAGAGGGGAAACCTCAAGACTCTTGAGCTTTTGCCATAAATAATTTGAAACTTCTTTAATATGGTTTTTCATTTTATTTTTTTGCAGTTCGCTAACAACAGCCAAAGCCGCCGAGCAAGCAAGAGGATTGCTTCCGTAGGTTGTTCCGTGGTCGCCCACTTCCATAATATCGGCAAGCTGTTTTGTCATAAGCGTAGCCCCGATAGGAAAGCCGCCGCCAAGGCCTTTTGCAAGAGTAATAATGTCGGGTTCCACCTTGTAGTGTTGATATCCATACATTTTGCCCGTTCTCATAACGCCTGTTTGAACTTCGTCCATAATGAGTAGTTGTCCGTTTGCCGAGGTCAGCTTTTTTGCAAGTGACATATATTCTTCACTTGCGGGATTGACTCCGCCTTCGCCTTGAATAGATTCCAGCATAAGTGCCCCCACTTCGGGGTCGGAAAGGGCTTTTTTCAAAGCTTCTTTGTCGTTGAAGGGCACATAGATAAACCAATCGGGCATGGGTAGGTAGGGTTTGTAGTATTTTTCCTGACCTGTTGCTGTAACCGTGGCTATGGTTCGTCCATGAAAAGAATTGAGGCAGGTGACTATTTTGTATCTTCCCTGATTTTTTTTGTTAAAGAATTTTTTTGCAATCTTCAATGCGGCTTCATTGCTTTCAGCTCCGCTGTTTGTGAAAAAAACCTTTGAAAAATGGGTGTTTTCCAGTAGTTTCTCGGCAAGAATGCCTCTGGGTTCGGTATAAAAATAATTGCTTGCTATCATGAGTTTTTGGGATTGCTGTTTTATTGCTTTTGTAAGTTTTTTATGGTTGTGTCCCAATGAACAAACAGCAATTCCAGCAAGGAAATCAACATATTCTTTGCCCTCTGTGTCATAGAGCTTGCAGCCATCTCCATTATCAAAAACCACCTCAAGCGGAGCGTATGTTCCGAGGATATATTCGTTGTCTCTTTTGATTATTTCCTGTGATTTCTTCATAAAAACCTCATAATATTTTCTTAATATTATATACCATAATGTATAATTATGCAAATATTATCTTGCAAATATTCTTTTATAATGTATAATAATTATTATGAAAAATCTTATTATAAAAAACCTTATACAACAATATACCTATGGAATTCGGGGCATTCAAGATTTATCCCTTGAGTGCGAAGATAATGAGACTGTTGCAATTCTTGGAGAAAAGGAAGCCGGAAAGACCTCCCTATTAAAGTGCATAGCCGGACTTGTCCCTCAAAGCGGCGGAGAGATAATAATAAATGGACAGGTTGTAAATGATAAAAAGCCCAGGGAAAGAGATGTTCTTATGGTTTACGACGACGGTGGTTTTTTTGAATTGAGAACGGTTTTTTATAACTTGAGCTATCCTCTTAAGATAAGAAAAGTTCAAAAAGAGATTATCACAAAAAAAGTGACAGAGGTCAGTCGCAAGCTTGGTTTTGAGTACTTGTTGGATTATAAGATAAATTCTGTTAACTTTTATGACAGGCTTAAAGTTATGATAGCCAGGGCTCTTTTGAGAGAGGCCAGCGTATATCTTTTTGACGACCCTTTCAAAAATGCTCAACCATTTTATAGGCAAAAGATTTTTTCACAATTATTTCCTTTTATAAAAGAAATCAAAGGCGCTAAGGTTTTTGCCACTTCATCGCCCGACGAAGCTAAAACAGTAGGGGACAAGATAGTTGTTATGAATTATGGCTTTGTAACAGACGAGGGGGATATAAAGAGTATTTCCAAATCACCAAACTGCCTTTTGTCATATAAATATATGTACGGACCTTTTTCAAACGCAATAAAAGCAAAAATTGAAAAAGACGAAAAGGGCGCCTATGTTAATATCCTGGGTGAAAGAGTTTTGATAGACGAAAGAGAACTTATAAACTCAATTTATATAGGAAAAGAAGTGATAGCTTGCTTTACGCTTGAGCAAAGCTCAAAAGAAATAGAGATAAAAAAGCGATTTATACAATATCTAAACAACCAAAAAGTTTTGCACGGCCAAGCGAACGGGAAAAAAGTATCTATGTTTATACAAGACGAAAAAGAAAAATATTTTGCCACTGTTAACAAAAGTTCGTTGAGGCTTTTTGATGTCAATAATGAAAGAAAAGTATATTTTTAGTTGACAAATGAAGGTTTAAGATATATCATAAAGTAGT
>CAZVHD010000217.1:0-3294 GCA_964626765.1 uncultured Christensenella sp. | reverse complement strand
GGATATAGACCTTGCAGGCGGCTTAGGCGCTATGGACTTGATTTTTGAATTGGTAAATGAAGAAGGTCAAACGATTCTGACGGTCTATATGGATAACGGGTATATTTCCCGTGGGGAGTTGGATCCCAGACTTTATATTGAGTCATCATGGCTTGGGATTCCAAAATTAAGAATTGATATTGAAAGCGCGTCAAGATTTCTTAATATAAATCAAGAATTGATAAGAAATCTGCTTATAAGTACCGACCAAGTGATTGAGGACTCGATATCTGAAGAGCCCGGTACCGGTACCGGATCCGGTGGAGACAGTGGTGACGGCATCGGTGACAGCGACGAGGAAAGATTGGAATTTGCCGGTATAAATATGGGAAATCTTTTTGAAAGCCTTTCAATAGGAAAAGGAACTTTGGCAATTGTAGCTATGCCTTCGGCGATAGCAAGTATAATATCGGATTTGTTTGACCTCCCGTTTGATGAAGTTGGCGATATAACTTTGGAGCTTAATACGCTTACAAACTCCTTGCAGCTTACTGTTCCCATAGACGCTGGAGTAAGAGACGATGAGGGCAACACAGTAATCCCCTCTAAACTGAATTTAGGTTTGGGAATAAGCAATGTCAACGCAAGACTTGGACCCAACTATAATTTCTTTGAGGATGTGGACTTTTCTGAATTTGAATCAATAAATAATTATGCTTGGGCGGCGGATGTAAACAGTTCTCTTACCGTAAATGACGACCTTTGCGCTTTATTTGACCTTTCGGATATAACAATGCCTCTTATGGGAATGCAACTGCAGTTGCAATCGGCAGAGGAATTGGATATAGAAATAGATTTCAACCTTTCGGCTTATGTCTCTTTTGCAGACCTTAATGATTTGAGACTACAACTGGAAATTACCCAGAATGGAGAAAGAAGAGCTATGGTGGCTTATGCCGGCTCAGCAGACGAAGGGAACATTTATATTGACTTGAATGGAATCGGACTTCCCGCAATGACTACATCTGCGATAAATCTGGGAGCTATTGTGGAAGATTTGTTAACAAATATGCTTAGCGTGGAAGAGGAAGAAGAGCAGGCGCAAAACGCCTCTAGTGGTTCGTATTCATCGCCCTCTAATTCTGCCATGTCGGGCGACGGACTTTCACAGGCTGAACTTATAGCCAGAATGTATCCCGACATTAAGGACATACCTTTTGGTTCAAATATGCTCTTGTTCTTAGGGGAGTCAAAAGAAGTCAGTTTAGCTATTACAGGCGCGTTGATGACCGCTTTATTGGGAAATCTTGACGATGTTACCGACGGGGCTGTTCCTGACACGGTTTTAGACATACCGGTTTTTGATTCTCTAAAAATTGGATATTCCGAAGAAGACGACCTGGCGGGAATCATGCTGGTACTAGACGAATATAAGTCATTTAGAATAAATTACAGTTTCAAAGAAAGTCAAGCTCTGATGAGACAAATTGATGTTATTGAAAATGATATGGACATTATTGACCCCGATAATGACTCTATTCAAGGCGGTTATGACAACATCAATGTAATAGATACAGTAGCTTTTAATCTGGAGGCGGAACTCAGAGTCAGAACCATAGCCGAAAGAGAAGGTTACGAAAAATCCGATACCATAAAAGCAATTGAAGCCTTAATAGAAGGTCTTGTTGGGATGGAATCGGGAAGCGTGGATTTTGACCTTCAAGATACTATTATGACCTTTGGCATCACAATAGGCGCGTCTGTTAATTTTGCCGATGTGTCAAAATCTAATGTGGTGTTTGTTATCAGATATAATGATAATCCTCTTGTGTCAATATACTTTATCGGAGACAATAATAAGGTATATGTTGATATGTCCTCATTAGGGCTTTTCCGAGTGTCTTTGACGGGCATAGATGTTATGAGTCTTATTGGTGATGTGTTCAACGAACCTCTTTTTGTGGAAGGCGTAGGAATAGATGTGGAAGATTTGCTTGAGAATCTGTTATCGGGCGATTTGGATATGAGCGCTGAAGACGAGGAAATTGAACAAGACCCTGAAGATCCCGAAGACCCCGAAGACCCTGAAGACCCCGAAGATCCCGAAGATCCTGAGGATCCCGAACAGACTTATGAAACAACAAGAGATATTCCCACCTTGACTTTACTATTGAGCAATGACGAAGTCATACTCAATCCTAATACAGCGGTTTTGAACTCCTTCCTTGAGGGAATGGGATTGCAGCTTCCCAACTTTTCTGACATAAGACTGTCTATGAACACAGCCGAGGGCATAAACAATCTCAACTTTAATCTTAAAGTTGATAGCCTCGGAAATAGCGTTAATTTTAATGTTCCTCCCGGAGGACTATCAATTTCATTTGACGATAGCGTCGTAAGAGTTCCTCATGAAAATTTATTAAAACAATACGGAGGGCTTGCCGGATTGACCATGAATGAAACAAGCGGATTCAATATGAATACGCTTGCGCTTGTGGACAGCGTCTTTGACGGTATAAAACTTTATAATCTTGAGGTTTTCCTCGATAAGAGAGTTGACTATTGGGAAAGACGAGAATACTTTATAGAATATCCTCCCGCAGACCCCGATACTGGACCTGTTTATTATCCTGATGATGACAACGGCTATAACGGGCAGTTAACGGATAGGCAAAAAGACATGTACAATACTTTGCTGGCGGTTGAGCTAGTAGGCGGCTGGACAGGCGGAGTAGATTTTTGGGATATGATTGAAGATGTAGCTGGTAGTGCCGGAGACTTTAATCCAGAGGAGCCATCAAATGTACCCAAATTTTTCAGAAACAGATACAGAAGAGGCAAACTCCGACTTTCCAAAACGGCTAGTAATGCAATCTCGGCGGGCGTGGAAACTTTGAGCTGGAACACAGGAAATACTCAAGTGTTTGTGGAAAAACACAGAGTTCTTCTGGTGTTAGGGGCGCAATTTAATATAAGAATTCCTATTATAAACATTTCCATACCTTTGGCCTCCTGGGGAAATAACCTAGTAGGCGATATGATGGGCGGCGAGGAATTTGAAAATCAGGGAATACCTCTTCCTGTTGCTCTATATCCAAAGACACTTTTTGAAGAGGATGAGGATGATATTACCTATACCGGAAGACTTTTTGGCCAAATTGTTGACCATACCGGAGCGCCGGTCAGCGGAGCGCGAGTTTATATTGAGCTTGAGCTTGATGGCGAGACTGTTGAGCATACCGCACATACAAACGATGATGGTTTTTATTATTTCCTTGATGTGGAATGTCCTGAGGCTTTGGATCCTGATGACAG
>CAZVHD010000216.1:0-3312 GCA_964626765.1 uncultured Christensenella sp. | reverse complement strand
AAAATTTCTTGAGTCTATTTCAGTAAAAAACCCTCCCGCCAACCGAGCGGTTTTTGTTGGACATGAAATCAACCCCGTTGGCATGTCGCTCGATTTTCATTATAACAACGGACTGACAGAAGAGAGAGCGGTTACAGCTTTGCCCAATCCAGATTGGGTTGAATTTGATTTTGACAACACAGAAGCGTCGCCTTCGGCTTTGGTTGAAGTTTATTACAGACCTAACGACACTGAGGAATACAACACAACTTTCAGAATTCAGGTTTTGCAAAAAAGATGGAAAAGTATGCGTATTATCCAATATCCTGTCACTCACGGTATATTGATTGAGCCTGCGGAATATGACGAAAGCGGCGAGATCATAAGAGAAGAGGTTAGAACGCCTTCAACAAGCATAAACAACATTATTCAAGGAGACTCCTTGGATTTATCAACAGGAATTGTGGAAGTTACTTTTGACGATAACACAACTCATACATATACTATGGACGATTTGTTATTCAGAGTTTATAATGTTCAAGTTGAGGAGCCATCAGAAATAGAAGGGTTAACAATTGAGCCGGTAGAAATGGAAAATGTACCCGAGGGCGATTGTTATCTACAACATAATGTAAGAATATCGGAAACCCAATATACCTATGAAGAAGATCCGAACATAAAAGTTACCGCCCAAAACAAAGAGGGAGAGGCCGTTCCCGTAATCAGAAGCGGAGACCGACAATTGATTGAGGTTGAAAAAGGAGAGGTATACACCATAAATGTTACTGCAACGGTCACAACCCTTCAGGAAGTAGACGGTGTTATGCAGGATGTCATTCTGACAAGCGCAAAGAGCTATAATATTATTGCCGAGGACGGAGTTATGCCAAGAAGGAAATTGGATATATCTTCTCCCGGTGATTATGAATTATCTGTTATCTATATGGAGAATTCTGATTGGAGCGCCAATATGAATGTGCGTGTAAGAAGCAGAAACCCCATCAGCATGGAACTTTCCGATTATAGCGATGTAGAGAGCAAAGATTACATAGTAGGCGACAGAGTTAACATAGCATTTGTTAAATACAGAATGGTTTATGATAACGGAGATAAGTCCCCATGGAGACCTGTACAAACAAGAATGCTCTCACCTGAGGTATCTTTGTATTGTGACAGCCCTACTACTCCTGAAAATATCAAAAAGATTTCATTTAATATGTACGGAATAACCTCAAGGTCTCTTGAGGTAAATGTCATTCCTCTTTCCGTTGTGAGCCTTGAACTTGAACCGCCCACCAATAATTATGTTGCTCAGGGAGGAACCATAGATCCCGCAGGCGGTACTTTAACAGCCTACATGAACAACAAAACAAAAGAAGTTTATGAATTGTCGGAAATCATTGGTGATGGAGATGATTATGCCAGGATTATTTATGACCCTGAGTCAAGAGACAATCCTGAAGCCGGATATAACAGCATAGTCAGAGAAGATAGCCCTTATACCGCAACGATACTTTATAAAGGCGCTGAGACTTACTTTGAATATTATGTTGCTTCAAGACTTGTTGAATCGTTACATCTCATAAGGTCTGGAACCGAAAAAACTACATATTTTGAAAATGAGCCTTTAGATTTTAGCGGCTTGAGTTTGAGAGTAGGCTGGAAAAACTCTAATCAAACAGACACAATATCCATTACATCGGATATGCTTTATAGGTTCGACCCATATCAATTAGGGCCGCAAACTGTGAATCTGCGTTATAGGGGCATAGTTAACAGTAGTTTTTCAATTGTTATACTGCCTCAAGAAATTACAGAAATAACTATTTTGCAGTATCCCAAACTTTTATATGTTTATCACATAGACGATAGTCTTGATTTATCAGGAATAAAAATTAATAAAATTTATAACGACAATACGGAAAGAGAACAGTTAGGCATCAGCTTAGGACTTGACCGCTACGGTTATGGATGGACCAGTAATGAAGAGGATCTTGATTTCCGTTTATTGGATGAAAAGCAAACCGTAACGCTCAGTTATACTGACTATTACAATAGCGATACTCCGCTGACTATATCATATCAAATAGAAGTCATTACCGCCGAGATAGAAGAACTTTATTTATATGACCCCTCGGACCCTGACGACAGCGAAGACAATTTATTAGGTACGGTCGCAAAAGGGATGCCACTAAATCTTACAGATAAGCTATTATACATCAAATATGAAGGTAGTGACGAGATATATGATATCTCTTTAACGCCGAGCATGACTAATTATGAAAGCTCCGATAAAACAATTGGAACAAGAAGAGTTAGAATAGCTTATGGCGATTCTGTCCTGAACGCATTCTTAAGCGTGGTTGACAGCGAACTTATTGAGATTGATGTGGAAGAATTGCCAAAAACAAATTACATGTTGGGCGAAGAGCTTGATTTATCGGGCGGTACAGTAAAAAGAACATTCAGGTCTTTTGATTCCGAAGAAGAATGGCAGGATATTATGCCAATGGATGTTGAGGGTATCGATATAACTGGGCACGAGGATTTGAAAACACTTTCCGAAGATGATTATGACCCTGAGGAACAATATAAAGAAAGAGTAATATCAATCACATACAGAGGCATATCATATAGCTATAACATAAGAATCTTCAAAAAATTCAATGCAAGAATAACATATAGTTCAACAGTTTCATTCTATGGCGATGTGGCTTTGCCGTATGCCTCGGTTAATACTGATGTGGATGAATTTACTCTTCCTGAGATTAATCTATATTTTATTAATTATAATGATGTGTTAAATCAGCTACCCGAAGGAAGCCAGGAGGATATTACTTATGATAGCGAAGGCAATATTGTCAGCGTAGAATACACAAAGGGGTCATCTACATTTATTAAAGTAGTTATGGAAGAAGGGGTTATAGGTTATATTGAGGAAAGCAAAATTGTTCTCAGAAACAATTATCCCGACACCCCTCCGCAAGGCTCAAATAGATATTTAATCTTAATAAGAGTTGAAGGCAACAGATACTATAATGCAATAAACTATGCTCAAAGAGAATTTAGGATAATTCACAAGTATATCGATGTGAATGCAGTTATTCCCAATCCCAACGCTATTGTTTGGACATTTGAGACATCAGACAACGCTCGGGCGGCATTTCTTATCAGTGAATACATAGAGGAAAAACTAGCGGAGGAGGCGAGTCTGAATATGTATCTTGCATCTCCCACTGAAGAGAGCTTTGAGGTGGTGTTCACAATGTGGGGAGACTTGGACCTTTCAGATATTTATGACGAGATGGAAGAAATTATTGAACAGAGTTGGTG
>CAZVHD010000215.1:0-3314 GCA_964626765.1 uncultured Christensenella sp. | reverse complement strand
GTTCCTCATCACTTGCATTGCGATATGACAATTCAGGCTTGTCAGGCAAAGAAACATGTGTCCGTTCAAAAACCGATGGCTATGAATCTGGAAGAATGCGACAAGATGATTAATGCGGCAAAAGACAATAATGTGAAGCTCAGAGTCTATGAGAACTTTATATTTTATCCTCCCTATCAATTTGCCAAAAAGCTTTTGGACAAGGGAGAAATCGGCGAGCCTCAATCAATGAGATACAAGATGAATAACGCCGCGCTTTGTTCGCTAAACGCCCCTGCGGCAAAGATGAGAGCAAAGTCAGCAGGAGTCAAAATAAACGAGGAGCTCAAACCCACCGGTTGGAAAATTAATCCCCTTTCATGGGCTTGGCGTCTCAACGAGTCTTTATCAGGTGGCGGCCCTGTTGTTTTTGACGATGGATATCATAAGTTCTCTGTTATTATGAATATGCTTGGCGATGTGGAAAAGGTATGCGCGTGGATAGACTATACGCCGGTGATGCCGGGCGTCTATCAGGATTCGCCTGCAACAATCATGTGGAAGCATAAAAACTCCAAGATATACGGTGTTTTTGATGTATCTTGCTCAAAGGAGATGTACATACAAAGCAAGTACTATACCTGTGACGAAAGAATGGAAATTACAGGTTCAAGAGGTATAATCTGGGTGACAAGGTGCACGGCCACTCTCTTGCCCGATGTGGCGCCCGTGGTTATGTACAAGGACGGAAAACTTACGGAATATTGGGATATGCCGTGTGACTGGCAAGACTCTTTTATTAACTGCACAAAGGACTTTATCGAGGCTATAAAAGAAGATAGAGAACCCGTTTTATCAGGGGAGAAGGGTCGAGAAGTGCTTAAATTTGCATTGGCGGCGATTGATTCCTCAAAGAAAAAACAAGAAGTCTTTTTGGATTGCTACGAGGACAAGGAGCTTTGTAAGAAGAAAAGCTTATTAAGCATATTTTTTAAGAAAAAAAGGTGAAAAATGGATAAGAAACTCAAACAAGCGGCGGCAGAAATAAGAAAACTCACTATCAAAGCCATGGCGGCTGCGGGATACGGGCATATTGGAGGCAGTATGTCAATATGCGACATCTTGGCGGTGTTATATGAAAAAGTTCTCAATATTGACCCCAAAGACAAGTTAAAAAAGGACAGGGACTGGGTTGTTCTTAGTAAAGGCCATTCGGGACCCGCTCTTTATGCGGCTTTGGCTTATAAAGGATACTTTGCTGAGGAAGAACTTTTAACCCTTAACAAAAACCGCACCAACCTTCCCAGCCATTGTGACAGACTGAAAACAGCGGGCATTGACTTGAGCACCGGCTCATTGGGTCAAGGCATCTCTTTGGGTATGGGAGCGGCTTATGGAAACAAAATGCAGGGAATTGACAGCTATGTTTATATAATAATAGGCGACGGAGAGATGCAAGAAGGGCAGGTTTGGGAAGGCGTACAGTTCGCCGCCCATCACAATTTGGATAACGCTATAATAATTGTGGATAACAACAAAAGACAACTGGATGGATTTATTGAAGAGGTTTGCAAACAGTTTAGTCTGAAAGATAAGTTCAAATCATTTGGTTTTACAACATTTGAGGCTGACGGACACGACACCGATGATATCTATGAAAAAATAAAACTTGCAAAAGCCACAGAAAAACCGTCAGTTATAATTATGGATACTCAAAAAGGCTATGGATGCTGTTTTTCAGAGATACAAGGCTTTAATCATTATATGGTTATTTCAGAAGAAATGGCAAAAAAGGCCATCCAAGATATTGATGAAAGATTAAAGAGGCAATTATGTTAAAAGAAAAATTTGTAATGGACGATATAGAAATGCGAAAAGCCTATTGCGCCGCTTTGATATCAGAGGCAGAAATTAATGATAAAATAGTGGCGGTGGATGCCGATGTGCAATATTCAATGGGAACAAAGCCATTTTATGAGAAGTTCCCGAATAGGGGTATCAATTGTGGGATTATGGAAGCCCATGCGGTTGGTTTTTCAGCAGGGTTGTCGGCAACGGGAATGATTCCTTTTTTCCACGCTTTCGGCACTTTTGCAACCAGACGGGCATATGACCAGGTGTTTTTGTCCTGTGCCTATCAGGACCTTAATGTGAAAATAATAGGCGGCGATGCCGGAGTTACCGCAGCCGCAAACGGCGGGACGCATATGCCTTTTGAGGATATGGGAATTATGAGAAACATACCCCGCATGACAATAATAGAGCCGGCGGACAGCGTCATGTATAAAGACGCGGTTAAGTTTATGGCAAATACATATGGGAATTTTTATTTGAGATCCAACAGAAGAAAGGCGTATAGAATTTATCAAGACAACGCCCGTTTTGTTATAGGCAAGGCAAACCTATTGAAAGAGGGCGATGATGTGGCTGTTATCGCATGCGGAATTATGGTGTATCAGGCGCTTTTGGCTTATGAAATGCTAAAAAAGGAAGGAATATCAGTAATGGTAATTGACATGCATACCATAAAGCCAATTGACAAAGATATCATAAAATACGCTGCAAAAAGATGCAAGGCGGTAGTAACGGCGGAAAACCATAACATCATAAACGGATTGGGCAGCGCTGTGGCTGAAGTTTTGTCGGAAGAGTGTCCCTCTTTATTAAAAAGAGTGGGAGTAAAAGATGAATTCGGCGAGGTAGGAGATCAAGAATATCTTATGCAAAGATTTAATCTCACTGCAGAAGATATCTACAAAGCAGTAAAAAAATGTTTGAAAGAGGTGAAAAATGAAAGTAGCAGTAATTAGTGAAGTGTCAGCAATGGCAAAAAACAAGGATATTGTAGAAGCGCTTGAAAAAAACAACGCAAAGGTCTTTAATGTGGGCATGAGCGAAAGTGAAAGTAAAAATGAATTTACTTATATTCATACCGGGCTTATGGCGGGTATTTTATTAAATTTAGGCGTTGTGGACATCGTTGTGGGCGGTTGTGGAACAGGACTTGGCTTTTATATTAGCGCCATGCAGTACCCCGGCGTTTTTGGCGGCATAGTAAAAGACCCCTTAGACGCGTGGCTTTTTAGTCAAATAAACGGGGGAAACCTCGTGTCCTTAGAACTCAATAAAGGCTATGGATGGGCGGGGGAAATCAATCTTAGATATATATTTGAACAACTATTCAAAGACCCTATGGGAAAATGTTTTCACGAGCAAAGAGACGAAAGGCAAAAGAAAGGCAGCGACAAATTAAAGTAAATCGCACAAATAGCTAATAAACCTTTTGTACTGATATTATCATCAATTGATAAAGATATAACAAATACAATCTTTTC
>CAZVHD010000214.1:0-3358 GCA_964626765.1 uncultured Christensenella sp. | reverse complement strand
TTATGTCCGCAACCATTGTGTCAAGTTCAGCTCTTCTTGACTGAGCGCTTTGTTGCCATAGTTCGTCATATGCCCAGAGTTTTATGTTATCAGCTCCTAATTCCTCAGCTTCTTCCATATATCTGTCCATTCTTGCAAGATTAAACCTTGCTTCACCAAGCTTTTCTTCTCTTTCGTCGGCTATATCTTGTTCTATGAGGCTAGACCAAGCTCTTGACATAATGCTTGTATCATCATTAAACATAGCTTCTAAAAGACTTGCTATAACGCCGGTTGATATAGTCATTACAAGCCCTTCCCCGTTTCCTAAAACCGTCCTTACATATTGTTCGGTTTCGGACCCGGATGCGTTTTCGGGCGCTGAATTCAACGCCTGCATCTTCACCCCTGCCAGATAGTACAATTCTTCCAGACTTACATTATTGGCTTCGGCAACTACGCTTCCGCTACTGAATAGGTTACTTATTGTATTTATGGCGTTTGGTATTTTTATTTTTCCCGCATTAATGGATGAGGCGTTTACATAAGCGTTGGTCA
The DNA here is from genome assembly GCA_964626765.1 of uncultured Christensenella sp. Classification (GTDB taxonomy): domain Bacteria; phylum Bacillota; class Clostridia; order Christensenellales; family DTU072; genus DTU072. Next base: position 2,821 of record CAZVHD010000214.1, on the reverse strand, counting down.
CGGTCTCTCCCATTGAATCCAGTTCATTTATTACATAAATACCAAACAGAATTTCTCCTTCGCTGTTTTTAGCTTCCAGCAACAGCTCCAGTCCTGATAAGTCGCCCTCCAGCAGTTTCCTTATGTTTACTACGGTTTCTAAATTAAATGTAACAGTTTCATCTATATCTTCCAAAGTGCTGATTATAATATCAAAACCTAAGCTGTCATCACTTAATAATTCGGCAAGAAGATCGCCAAGCGCTATATCCTCAACTCCGGATGTTTGATCTGCGTTTAAGCCAAGCGCTCCTTCCACCGCGACTTTGAATGTAGTCCATTCGTCATCTATTTCATGGTATTTTGATGTGTCTATAACCTTATCGGTTGTGCTTGTTATATCTATTGATGGAACATCAATATTAAAGTTAAACCCTAATATCTTTTCCAGAACAAGTTCAATATTGAGAAGTTTATCCTCTCCCAGGAGTCCGAGTTCCAAAGAAGGATGGTATCCGCCTTCTGCAAGATATCCTTCTATATCAACGCCAAGAGCTCCCATCAATCCGTAAATTGCTCCTGAAGTAAGTTCAAGCATAATCGGGGATGAAGCTATTGTTTCATCTGTTGCTACGCTGAGAAGAATTTTAGACGCCAAAGCTTGTGTTATGTCATCGCCTGCATTCATTGGCGAGCTGTTTTGCGTATCCTCTTCTTCTCCGCCAGGAAGTATACTTGCGGGCGCGCCTGTAAAGCCACCTATGATGTTCACAGCATCTTTAATCACTATGGGTTCAATACCAAGAATCTGAAGATCAAAATAAGCGTCCGCAACCCCTTCTTCATCTATAATTATATATAATGATAAAATATCTCCTAAGATATAGTCTCCCGCTTCGCCATAAGCTGTCTCCCATGCAAGAGTTTTAAGCCTCTGGTCTTCAGAATTATAATTATATTCCATTCTTATTCTATAAACTATTTCATCAAGTCTTGATAATTCGTCCACATAATTATGGGATTCCACAAATGAATAATACTCATCCCATGCATCCGCATATGTACCGTCATCCTCCAACGAATTCATTATATCTGACATTCTTTGGCGGTTAAGCCGATTTGTTTCGCTTGTATACTCCTGCATTGCCGCTTCCGAGGTAAGATTGAAGAATATTTCCATATCCGCAAATTCGGATACTGTAAGAAGATTTATGTTTGCTGCAATGTCAAAGAAAACTTCCATATCGTACTCGTTTTCTATTATTTCTAAGACAAGCCCTATATCGGTATCCCTGTTGAGCCAGTAGTTTGTAAATATATCAACAAGATAGTCAAAATGCCAGCCTTCATCCGGAGCTTCAAGCAACATATCCAGTTTACCGCCAAAGCTTATATTTGCTTTTTCTATGTTGTCCACACTCTTATAATCGGAATCGTCCGGAATAACTATTTTATTGTTAAAGCCTACATCTGCATTGCCAAGCCAAAAACCTGCATGAACATCATATTCTGTACGGTCGCCTCTCTCATAAACAGTATTTCCAAACTGATCTTTTTGCTCAAGTATATTTATATATGCTTCAGCGTTCAGGCCTATCGGACTAAGATCCAGAGTTACATTTGCGCCAAAGTCCAACTCCTCAAAATAATCTGATATGTCCATACCGAGAAAACCTACCACATTAGTTAATGCGGCTTTAGCCAACGCAATTGTTATTCCTCCATCAAAGAACATAAGGTCAATATATGTTTTTATGTCATCAACAGCATAAGATTCCGGCGCCGCATTATCCGGAGAGCTTGTTTCATCTCCCGAAAAAGCGTCCAGTATTATATCCTGCCAATATGTTACTATGCTTTGCACATTTTCAAGTTTAACTTTTCCTATGTCAAATATGCCCGTATCAATATAAACATCATTGCCGTTATAAACAACACTTAAGACAAGCTCAGGTTCGCTGCCGTCGCCCTTATCTGTTGTTAGTTCAATACTAAAGTTGCTTTGTAGTAAATCTTCAAGAACAATGTATCCTTCAACCTTAAAGTTCAAGGCTACATCCTGCTCGCCTTTGAACAATAATTGAGTGTCTATTCCCAATTTTTCGAGATCAAAAAGCGTTGCGCTGTTCATTAAATAATCCCATGCTCTTGCATGTCTTTCATCTTCGGTTATGTTTTCATTGTTTTTAGCGGCTTCTTCCGTAACAAGAATAAGCGCGGTGTCCATTTCTTTTCTTTGCTGATATGTAAGATTAACCCTTCCATAAAGGTCATCCCATGCAGCCCTTTTTAATGCAAAGGTATCATCGCCAAAATCGCCTGTTTCTTCTTTTTCAGTTATTATTTCTCTTAATTGTTGTTTGTCAAACGCAGAAACAGTCAACAGCTCTTTTAATATAGGAGTAAATGTTATAAGATTTTGGTCATCTACCGTCGGATTGTTGTTCAAATAGAATTTTCCTTCTATCTTAACATAAACCGCTTCCGGAACACCGTTTGCTGTTCCTTCCTCGTATTCTGACTTCTGAGGAACTTCAATATCATGCCTGTCTTCTTCCATTACGCCGAATGAGAAATTTCCTATGCTTAAATTCATCAGGAAAACATCCGCTCCGGTACTAAGCGTAACTCCGGGATTTTCATCCAATAAAATCGCAAGGTATGTTTCTCGTATCGATACAGGCAGATTTATATCAAGAACATCCATAAGATTATTCATTACATCCGAAGATACATTTATTGCAAGTCTTTCGTTTCCAAACCACATTTGGAGAGCAACTGCTTCCGGATTATCATGTGACGCGTTCAATATATAATCAACGGGAGCATTCATTATGTTATT
>CAZVHD010000213.1:1442-3390 GCA_964626765.1 uncultured Christensenella sp. | reverse complement strand
GTTTTGAAACTTGTGAGAGTCTTTCCCGAACCAGTGGTATGCCATACATAACCGCCGGCCTTGAGCGTTCCTGTTTGTTTGTAGTTTGACGAAATCTCAATTCGGCTGAGTATGCGCTCGGTGGCGGCTATCTGATATGGACGCATAGCAAGAAGCAGCGATTCGGATGTGAATACGCAGTACTTTGTCAATATATTTAAGATTGTATGCTTGGCAAAAAATGTTTTTGTAAAATCCACAAGGTCAGGAATAATTTGGTTGTTTGCATCAGCCCAGTAACTTGTGAACTCAAAGGAATTGCTTGTTTTTTTGGCTTTTCTTCGGTCAGTAGCTTCCTTAATGTGCTGATTTCGGGTAGTGTTGGAATAATACTTTGTATGTATGCCGTTGGATATAACAAACAGCTGTATATATCCATACAGTCCCGAAGCCGCCCAAAAGCTATCCCGTTGGTACCTTTTTATTTGGTTAAAGGCTTCTCTTACAGCCACACCCCGCCTTTTTAATTCAACATGAACAAGGGGCAGACCGTTTACAAGTACGGTTATATCATATCTGTTTTTTCTTTCTCCTTCTGTCTGTTCATATTGATTTATTACTTGCAAGCTGTTGTTATGTATATTCTTTTTGTCTATAAGCTTTATATTTTTTGTGCTTCCATCATCCCTTTTGAGTATCTGAACATGGTCTTCTTGAACCTTTTTTGTCTTTTCAGATATACCCTCGTTGGCGCCGGCAATATTTTGAGTAAAAAACCTCTCCCACTCATCTTGTGAGAAAGTTATATCGTTCAATCTCTCAAGCTGTTTTCTAAGATTGTCAATTAAAGCCTTTTCATCTTTTACAGCGATATATTCATACCCTTGTGCTCGTAACCTTGCAATAAAGTCTTTTTCAAGAGCCTCCTCGCTCTGATAGTCCCCCGCCTTTTTCCTTTCGGGGATATATTCGGCGACAACTGTTGATTGGCTTGTCTTTGCCACTATATTATAGTTTATCAAGCGTCCACCTCCTTAAAGGTTAACAGTTTATCTCTGTAATACTCGTATTGCTTGCGCCTTGCCTCTATCTCAGCAGGCAACCCCTCGGATAAATCATTTACAAGCTTGTCAAAGCGGTCAAGTATTTCAACAATTCGCTTTTGTTCTTCAAGCGGGGGGAGGGGCATAAAGAATTTCGTAAACTCTTCTTTTGTGATAGTTTTAATTGTGCTTCCTCTAGCGTGTTTCTTTTTTATAAAAAATATCCTTTCAAGTTGATATGCAAAATATCTTTTATCAATAGGAACTTTATAATTTTGAAATATTGCTAAGGTTCTGTCAACATAGCTATCATAATTAGTAATAGCAACTCTTCCGATACTACCTTGTAAAGAGACCAATACTGTACCTTTAGGTACGAAAACACTTTTGGGTTGAGCTAAAATAGATATTTTTTGTTTTGTTTTTTCTACTAAACGCATTCCATTATTGTCTACGTCAGCAACTTGTACAAAAGGCATAGCTTTTTCTCCACCATACCACCTTTTTTCACCATAAGGTTGGGGAAAAGAACCTCTACGATAACTTGCAACTTCCCCCAAAGTTTTCCACTCCACCTCATCGCCAAAATTGAGCAGATTGTCCCTATAGTATTCATACTGCTTCTGTCTTGCTTTCAGCTCCGCTTTCAGCTCCGCTTCCAGCGTAGTAAATTTGTCCAGTATTCTCACTATCTCCTCTTGTACTTTTAATGGGGGGATGGGGATAAGAAAGTTTTCTATACTTGAAATATGGACATGAGGAACGCCACCACCTTTTTTTGTAAAATATATTTTTTCTTGCATATTTAGTAAGTAATGATATATATATCGAGTAATTAATTTTTCATTTCCCTTTACTGAAAATGCATCATTCACATATATAGGCTTGTTCCAATATTGAACATATCCAGCACCAGCACCACTTCC
>CAZVHD010000213.1:0-1432 GCA_964626765.1 uncultured Christensenella sp. | reverse complement strand
TTGACTAATTGCTATAGTTTCTTTATTAGTATTAAAAGAATCATAAAACCCAGATGGATTTATTCCTCCATTATATACAGGAAATTCTCCTGATGTGCTTAATTTTTCTTTATTCAGTTGCTCACCTGTACTTATTGTACACAAATCTCCTATTTCAAAATACTCCACCCCATCAGGACAAAGCTCAGCAATCAGTTTTTCCAGTTTGCTCATAACTTTTCTAAGCCCCCTCAATTTCTTCGATAATAGCGTCTATATCTTCTCTTAACTTGTTTGAGCGTGTGACTATCTCGTTTATTTCAGCGTTTAGCTTTTCTATATCAACAATCTCTCTTTTGTCCTCTTTGGTTATATAAGTTGAAACCGATAGGTTATAGTCATTTTCGGCTATCTCCTCATTTTTGACAACACGGGAGAAATAGTCTTTGTCTTTTCTCGCCTTGAAGCCTTCTATTATATTGTTTATATTTTCGTCTGTCAGCTTGTTTCCGTTTGTTATTTTAATTATCTCCTCTGAGGCGTCAATAAACAAGGTATTGTTTTCACTTTTGGACTTTTTCAATACCATTATGCAGGTGGCTATTGATGTTCCATAGAAAAGACCTCCGCTCAGCTGTATTATGCAGTCAACATAGTTGTTGTCTATAAGGTATTTTCTTATCTTCTTTTCAGCGCCCCCTCTGTAAAGTATGCCCGGAAAACATACAATTGCCGCTGTGCCATTGGTAGCAAGCCATGAAAGGCTGTGCATAATAAAAGCAAGGTCGGCTTTGGACTTTGGAGCAAGCACTCCGGCAGGAGCAAAACGCTGGTCATTTATGAGAAGTGGATTGCTGTCGCCATCCCACTTTATGGAATAAGGCGGATTGCTGACAATAGCTTCAAAAGGCTCGTCATCCCAGTGCAAAGGGTTGGTTAGTGTGTCGCCGTGTCCGATATCAAACTTGTCGTATTCAATATCGTGTAAAAACATATTTATACGGCAAAGGTTGTAGGTGGTTATATTTATTTCTTGACCAAAAAAGCCAAGACGCACATTTTCCTTGCCCAATATCTTTGCAAATTTCAAGAGCAAAGAACCCGAACCGCAAGCCGGGTCATAGACCTTGTTGACTTCTGTTTTTCCTACTAATGTAAGTCGGGTAAGCAGTTCCGATACTTCCTGTGGCGTATAATATTCCCCTCCGCTTTTGCCTGCGTTTGAGGCGTACATTCCCATAAGATATTCATAAGCATCACCGAATGCGTCAATAGTATTGTCCATATAGCTGCCCAGTTTCATCTCTCCGATACCGTTGAGGAGTTTCACCAGTTTAGCGTTACGGTTTGCTACTGTGTTTCCCAGCTTTTTGCTGTTGACATCAAGGTCGTCAAATAGACCTTTGAAGTTTTCTTCATTGTTAGTGTCTTTTGCTGAAGCCTCTATATTCTT
>CAZVHD010000212.1:0-3417 GCA_964626765.1 uncultured Christensenella sp. | reverse complement strand
GTTTATTGGAACTGGGAGTCAGACCCCCAAACATATCCCGATTTGAAAAACCAAATAAAAGCTCTCAAAGAAAAAGGCGTTAGATTTTTGGCGTATATTAATCCTTATTTGATTGAGGGCGGAAAGATGTATAATTATTGTAAGGAAAAGGGTCTTCTTATAAAGAATAAAAAGGGAGGAGTGTATCATATAAAAAGTACCACTTTTGCTTCGGGTATGATGGACTTAACCAATCCTGAGATGGTAAAATATCTTAAGGATACAATAATAAAAGAAAATATGCTGAATTTGGGAATAGACGGTTATATGGCGGACTTTGGCGAGTATCTTCCGGTGGACTGTGTTTTGTATGACGGCGACCCCAAAAAGATGCATAATCTTTGGCCTGTACTTTGGGCAAAAATAAACCGCGAGGCGTTGGACGAGGCGAACGCAAAAGAGGCGTTTTTCTTCACCCGTTCGGGTTATAACGGTGTTCAAGAATATACTCCTATAATGTGGAACGGCGACCAGCATACCGATTTTTCAAAAGACTATGGAATGCCTTGCGTTATGCCCGCAACTTTTAATTTGGGCTTTTCCGGACTTACTATCACGCATAGCGATATAGGCGGTTATATTAGCTTTAGAAGTCTTTATAGAGATGAAGAGCTATTTATAAGGTGGATGGAAATGAACACATTTTCACCACTTATGAGAACTCATGAAACCATAAGACCTTCAATAAATTGTCAATATGACACTCCAAAGGTTTTGGAACATAGCGTGGCCCTAAGCTCTCTTCATAAAAAGCTGAAACCATATATAAAAGAATGTATGCAAAAGGCGAACAAGGGCGAGATGATAATAAAACCCGATTTTTATCTTGAAAACGATTTTAATTTGCATAAAGATATGTATTCATATTTCTTTGGCGACGACATCTTTGTAGCGCCGATAATAGAAAGGGGAAAAAGCAAAAGAAAAGTCTTTTTGCCAAAGGGCGAATGGGTGAGGTTTTTTACGGGAGATAAGTATTCAAGCGGGGAATATGAACTGGATTGCCCTTTGGGTAAGCCTTTGGCTTTTTATAGAGCTGAAAGCAAAATTGCTGAATTGGTAAAAGATTGAGGAGAGTATTATGGAAAGTAACAAAGAAATACTACAAAAAACAAGCGGAATAGGAATTAAGGAAAAAATAGGCTACGCCCTTGGCGATGCGGGATGTCTTTTTGTGTTTGGACTTGTGGGCAGTGTGTTGCAAAAGTATTATACGGATATTTTGTTAATTCCCGCCGCAGCCATAACCATATTGTTTTTAGTTGCCAGACTATGGGACGCTGTCAACGACCCTCTTTGGGGAAGAATTGTTGACTCCATAACCCCCTCCCAAAACGGAAGATATAGAAAATGGATGGTTCGTCTTTCTGTTCCACTGGGTATTAGCGCTATTGTAATGTTTATTAAAATACCCGGACTGACTCCCAATCAATATCTTATATACGCATATATCACCTATATTATTTTTGGTATGATGTATACGGGAACCAATATTCCTTATGGCTCTTTGGCTTCGGTAATAAGTACCGATGAAAAGGAAAGGTCATTGCTTTCTGTTTTTCGTTCAGTGGGCTCGGGGCTTGGAAGTATTCCCGCAATGCTGCTTGGAAGTCTGGTTTTTATAACGGTTTCAATTAATGGTGAAGAAGTCTCCATAATGTCTTATGAAAGACTTATTGTCGGAGTGTCCATAATTTCTGTTTTTTCAGTGGTGGCGTATTATCTTTGTTATAAGTGGACAAAGGAAAGGGTGGTGCCCCCGTCAAAAACTAAAGCTCCCAAAGGACAGACAGCAAGAATATTAAAACAGCTTTTGACAAGCAGACCTTTTATTGTGCTTTGTTTTGCGTCTATGTTGCTTATTGCCGCGCAAATGTTTATGCAAAGCTTTTATCTTTATATATTTGACGATTATTTCGCCACTCCTCAGCTTTATGTTTTGGTGACGGTTTGCACATACCTACCCATGGGAATTCTAATGTTTTTTACCACTAAAATAGTGCAATTATTCGGAAAGAAAGAGGTTTGCGCTCTTGGTATGTTGCTTGCGGCGATATCCAATTTCATATTGTTTTTTATTAAAACACAAAACCCTTATGTATTCATAGCGTTTTCTTTTATAAGCGGTATGGGCGTGGCGTTCTTTGTGCTTCAGGTGTGGGCGCTTGTGACCGATGTTATAGATTATGAGCAGTGCAGAACAGGGCTAAGAGAAGATGCCACATGCTATTCCTTTTTCTCCTTTTCAAGAAAATTAGGACAAACAATAGCGGGTATTCTCGCCACTCAAGCCCTGGTGTGGATAGGTTATGACGGAGGAAAAACCATTCAAAGCGTCTTTACTAAAGAGCAGATGTATAATTGGGGGGCGGTTATTCCAGCAATCTTATTCGCTCTTATTTTCTTATCGCTATGGTTCTTATATCCACTATCTAAGAAATTTCTTAAACAATTGCAGGATGAAAAAGCCCAAAAACTTAAAGAAATGTTAAATGGTAAAGAATAATATGATAAACTAAGAATAAGGAGAAATTATGTTTATTGATTTGACATTAAAAGTCACGCCTCAAATGATTGAAAAAGCTTTTATCAATGAAAAGAAGTCAGTTTACGGTCATATAGGCACACATTTCGATGTTATGGATAAATGTTTTCCGTTGGAGTATATAAAAAGAAAAGGCGTTGTATTTGATGTTTCGGGTATCCAAAACGATGAGATAGGGTCTGAAGATATCGATTTATCAAAAGTTGATAGGGGCATGTTTGTGGCTTTTCATACAGGCTTTATTGAACAAGTCGGATATGGAGAGGAGAAATATTTCAAACAACATCCACAATTGATGAATGAATTGATTGATAAGCTTGTGGAAAAGAGAATATCTCTTATTGGAATTGATTTTGCGGGATTAAGGCGGGGAAAAGAGCATACCCCGAAGGATGCTTATCTTGCGGATAAAGGTATTTTTGTTGTTGAAAATCTGTGTAATCTAAATGAGGTATTGAAAAAAAAGACTGATAATTTCTTTATTGCAAACACTTATCCTATAAACTATTCAGAGATGACAGGGCTTCCTTGCAGAGTTGTCGCAGAGATATAAAAACCCCAAAAAAATTAATAACATTGTATAATATTTAATATTATGCTATAATTTTTTTATACATAAGATGCCGGCGGTGAAACAGATGAAAAAATTAGAGCATTATACAGATTTAGTTGAAAATGCGTCGGATTTAATCCAATGCGTTACACCTTTAGGTGAATTTCAATATGTCAATAATGCATGGAAATCAAAACTTGGTTACAGCGACAAGGAAATTGAAAAAATCAAATTATGGGATGTTATACATCCTGATTCTATGCAGCACTGCATTGATACC
>CAZVHD010000211.1:0-3419 GCA_964626765.1 uncultured Christensenella sp. | reverse complement strand
CAGTGCGAAGGAGAGCCTAAGTTTGAGGAAGGAATAGAGCCTCTGGGGGAAATAGCGCTTATCACAAAGCGTGGATATGCAAAAAGGCTGATAGCATCATATATTGATATTATGAAAAGAAACAGAAAAGGTGTCAAGGCTATTGAGCTTGGAAGTGATAAAAAGCATAAACTTGTCTTTGCTTCTATTGTTACGGAACCCTATGATATTGTTTTGGTAGACCAAAATAAAGAATTTGTTCTTGTCAATTCTGAAGATATTATGATTGAAGCAAGAACCACAAAAGGAAAGCAGCTAATCAAGTCAAAGGAAATCGCCTTTGCAATAAAGCAAACAGAGGATGATGTTTTGCTATAATATTATCGTTTTGTTACAAATTATGGTTTGCATTGATATTGACAAAGATATATATACAATATATAATTAACTTAACTAAATAAAGGAGCTTGAGATGAAAAAGACATTATCACTTATTATAATAATAGCGCTTGTTTGCGTTTTGGCCTTTACCTTTGCGGCATGTGAAGAAGAAAGCGATGAGGTGGGCATAGAAAGATTTGAAATTGAAGACCTTGAACTTACAGAAGGCGATAAGTTTAATGAAGAGGATGTGGTCATAACTGCCTACAAGACTGACGGAGAGACCGCAGAAGTAAAGAACAATCTGGACTTTGATTTGACGGCGTTAGAAGAATTCTTAGATGAAGAGAATACTTTGTCAGATGACTCAGCAGGCGAATATAAAATTCCTGTATATCATCTTGAAAAGCACATAGGCGATCTCAAAGTTATAGTCAATGTTAAAAGATAGGAAGGACAAATGTTATTATCTAAGCTTGTAGGAGAACGAACAAAAGAAAAACCCGCAGATGCCACCATAAGAAGCCACGCTCTTTTAGTCAGGGCAGGTTTCATTAAATTGGTATCCAATGGCATATGGGCAATGACTATGCCTGCAAAAAGAATATGCCAAAAGATAGAAAACATAATAAGAGAGGAAATGGATAGCATAGAGGGTCAGGAAATCAGTCTTCCCGTTGTTATGCCAAAAGAGCTTTGGGCTGAGTCGGGAAGGTATTTTTCAATAGGCGAGGAAATGGTCAGGTTCAAAGACCGCAACGAAAAGGATATGGTCTTAGGCATGACCCACGAGGAAGCCGCTGTTTATTTATGTAGAAATTCAGTTTCAAGCTATCAACAATTGCCCTTTATGATTTATCAATTTCAAACTAAATTCAGAGACGAGGCAAGAAGCAGAGGCGGTCTTATTCGAGTGCGAGAGTTTGTCATGAAAGACGCGTATTCCTTTCATATGTCCCAAGAGGACTTAGAAAAGTACTATCAAAGGGCGTATGATGCATATAATCGTATTTTCCAAAGAATAGGCATGAAAAAGGTTGTTTCTGTTAAATCCGATTCGGGTATGATGGGTGGAAACATAGCTCATGAATATATGCTATTGACACCTGCCGGCGAGGATACCATAGCTCTTTGCTCTTCATGCGGATACAAGGCTAATATGGATGTTGCCGAGAGCAAAAGAGAGACCATAAGAGATAATATAAGTCAGAACATTGAAGAAGTTTTCACCGCTGATAAAAAGGAAATTGATGAAGTTGCAGAGTTTTTGAAAGTTAAAAAAGAAAAGACCATAAAAGCTGTGACCTATCAGTATATAGCTACAAAGGATGTCATTGTCGCTTTTATTAGAGGAGATTTGGAAGTTAACGAATCAAAACTAAAAAAACTTGTGGGCAAGGACATAATACCTGCTGACCTTGAAGACAATAAGGATTTATTTGCAGGAAATATTGGACCAATAGGACTGACCGAAAAAGTCAAAGTCTTTTATGACAAATCACTAAAAGACACAAACAACATGATAGGCGGCGCCAATAAAGACAAATATCACATAAAAGGTATAGATGTGTCAAGAGATTTGAAAAGCCCCTCATTTTATGATATCTCAAAGGTCAAAGACGGTGAGATGTGTTCTGTTTGCGGCGAAAAATTGGCGCTAGAAAACGGTATAGAGGTCGGAAATATATTTCAACTTGGCAAAAAGTATACTGAATCTATGGATATGAAAGTGCTCAACAAGGATGGAAAGGCAATAAGTCCTATTATGGGATGTTACGGAATAGGCGTGGGAAGGGCTTTGAGCTCTGTTGCCGAAGAATCAAATGATGAATACGGACTGATATGGCCCATGAGTATAGCTCCCTGGCAGGTATATTTATGCGCCTTAAGACTAGATGACAATAAGGTCAAAGAAAATGCTCAAATGCTTTATCAGCAAATGAAAAAAGCGGGTATTGATGTTATTTTTGATGACAGAAATACATCCGCAGGCATAAAATTTTCTGATTGCGACCTTATGGGAATTCCCATAAGAATTGTTATAAGCCCCCGTACTTTAGCTAATAACCAAGTTGAAGTTCAATCAAGAAAAAAAGATTATAAAGAGAATATTGACATAAAGAATGTTACTATGGAAATAAAGAAATTTATCCACAAATCTATTTGATAAGGAGGATTCCTATGAAAAGAGCAGTATTAATAGCAATTATACTCTTACTTATTATGACATTATTTGTAGCCTGCGAGGATAACGATAATGGTCAAAATGGAAATGGAGGAGAACCTAATGTCGAAGATGATACATGGGAGACAATAGAAAACGAAGATGAAAATCTGGTGTATACTCGCTTGTTAAGAGGTGTCAGAGATTCATTTAGGGATATCTCAAAAGACACTATTAATACTACATATCCTCTTTTTTCAATTGACTCAAGAGTCAATCTCAAAATTAATGATTTAGTTTTGTGGTTGGACATAAAGATGAATTATAACTTACAAAACCCAAATGAATTGAGATTTAGCGCAGAGGTTCTTGACGAAGACGAGGAATCTATTGTATTAGGGGTATATTTCTTTCAAGGTTATTTATACATTAAATTAGCTGACGGAGAAGCGGGCGAAATTAAATTCCCGTTGGACACAATGCTTATTCATGAGCTGTTCCCAATTGAGCTAGATGAATTTGAAATTTCCGAATTGGCGACAATTCTCAACTCAGTACTAAGAATAAACGGTGACATTTCAGGCAGAGCAAGGATGTATAGCCATTACGCCGAATATGAATATCAATTTGAGATTAATCTTGCAAATACTTTGGAAAGAATAGTCAGCACTTTATCTCCCGGGGGTATACTTCAGGATTTTGATTCAGAAACACTTTCTTTAATCATTCAAAGAATAATGGGTGTGTCTTTTGAGGATATATCTACGGGCAATATACCCAATTCATCAATAGTTGTTGATTTTTCAACCTCAAACAATAAACTCACTTCATTTGATATGGATTTGCTTGTGGAACAGGACGAAGAAGTAGAGAATGTCCTTTTTGGCGGAGATGT
>CAZVHD010000210.1:0-3422 GCA_964626765.1 uncultured Christensenella sp. | reverse complement strand
CAAATTCCTTATGGTGAAATGTACTATATTGATATAACCGCAAGCGAAAACAACTTTATAGAAGCTATTGAAATTGATGGAATTAGAATAGCTGTGAACAATACAAATCTACAAAACTATGCCTTTGACAATACAACACAACGCTATACCGCAGGAAGATACAGGGTGCTTGTCACTAGTGATATCTTTGTAAGAGTAATTTTCCGTATCAATTATTATAATATTAATGTTCTTTCATCCGTTAATGGTGAAACGATGGTCAACCTTTATGAGAATGAAGAGGTAACCGACCTTGATATTGTATATATTGAGCATGGAAGTTTTATTCAGATAGCCATGGAGGCTGACACAGGTTATAATATATCTCGACTTTTTGTCAATAATGATGAAATAACCGGATTCAAGAATGACAATGTCAATCCTAACAACAATCGATTAATAAATTATATCTATACCGGTTTAGACAATCAGGGCGCTAACGGAAACATCCTAATAAGAGTGGATTATGAAATTAACAGCTATAAATTTGAATACGAGACCGTTAACGAGTCCCCGAATTTTAGTGAATTTGATACTTACTCGAACAGTTATGGCACAATATCAGCGCTGGGAAGCTATTCTCACAGCGATAATGTTTACTCGGGAATTCCACATGGCGAGAACTTCAGAATTAGCTTAAACCCGGTCAGAGAAAAGGGCTATATCATATCCGGAGTCACTATAACCTATAATGACCCAACAAATGAAAGTCAGTCTTTAATTAACATTAATCCACAAGTAGGCGGTCCAGGAGCCACGATTTTAAGAACCGGAGCAACAATCTATTTTAGCGAATTAATGGGAGAATACGCTGACAGCATGGTTGCGGATGTGCAGCTTATACAAATAAGATTCACAAAAGAAGTTTTTGAATATGACCATGAAGTAATATCTTCCGAGCAAACAGGAACCATTACTACTCGTTTTTATCATCCAAACGATTCTTCGCGAGCTTATACCTTCGGCTCTGAAGAGCCCACATCCTTAATACTTGTTGAGGGAAAATTTGAATATGGACTTGCGTTCACTGTTACAGTTGCGCCCTCAACGGGGTACTCCAGAACAGCTTTTTATTATATGGTAGATGGAACAATTGTTGACAGAAGCAACAGCGTTCGAGGCAATGTATACAATAGCGCCATTCAAAGCAATATAGACGCAAAAGTTGAATACGAGGTCAACAGACATGATATTGTCTTTGAGTATAGAGTATTTAATGAAAATGACAATCTTATTTCCAATCCGGGTGAAGAATATGGAACAATAGCCCTTAGTGTGGGCGGAGATACGATTAATCCTACTGACAGAAAAATCACATATTCTGACTGCGCTTATGGCAGTGAGCTTACATTTATAATCACTCCCAATTATGAAAACAAAGGGTACTATATACAATCTTTCATTCTGGGAACACAAAATATATTTATTGAAAATAAAAATGACCCCTTTGATTATTCTCGTGACATGGGCAATAACGACCTCAGCGCCATGGTGAATTTCAAAATCAATACATATAGCATAAATATGGAATTGGAAGACCATGACGGAAGAAATTCCGTGACAGCGATGACTCTTGGAAGTATTCCATGGGGCAGGCATGTTACACTGGAAATAGATACGGATCCCGGTTATAATCTTTTGTCTCTTGATATCTATCAAAATTCAGAATGGCACGACAGAATAGGTGATATCCAATATGATGTCCCCCAAAGCGGCGGTCCGCCAGCTGATATTCTTTCAGTAACTTCAATAAAAAATAACATTATAGTAAGAGCTAGTTATGAAAGAAAGGAATATGATGTTATGGTAACAGTTAATGATTTGGACCTTGGGGAGATTCAAGCTGATATTATAGGTGATTTTTATCCTAACCACACGGATATTGACCAGGAACATTCTCAGATTACAGAGGAAATCGAGGACTGGGTCTATGACCCCATTATTGATGATATGGTTTTGGATACAGTTGAAATAACATGGGATGTTATCACAATGAAGGCAAAGCACTATGATGAATTGGTGTTTTATCTTATGCCGATAAACGGATATAAAGTTCAAGATTATCTTGAAGTGGAAGTCAAACTCTTTTCTTATTCAGGAGATGAAAGAGAGCCTGTTCTTGACAATGATTCAGAACCTATAATCTATAATTTTAACACTTATGGAAATGACCCCGATAATCCAGATTACAGAGCGTTTGATATATCATCCGGATTGTATTTAACAAATAATATTGAGTTTGAAGTCAACTTTGAAATCAAGGAATATGATGTGACAATTGAAAAAACTCCGTCTTCTTTAGATGGTGTTCAAACAAGTTTGTTAACGATTGAATCTCTTCAGAACGAGGATTGGGAAGAAGTTGTCAGCGGAACTAGGCTTGAGCATTTCAATGAAATAAGAATAAATCTTGCGCCCGAATACGGTCTTAGCCTTGACCAAATGATAATAAATGGACAAGACATACCATATTCAAGTTATGAGTGCGTGGATAATCAGTATAGTTACTATTATGAATTGGAAATCAATGATGAACTCTTAAACGGTCTTGATCATCTCAATATAGAAGCAAGAATGGAAAAAAACAACTATAATATTGATGTTGAGATATATGACAACAAGAGTGAACAAACAACATATGGAAAGGATGCCCCAACTCTTGAAATAGATATGGTGGACATAATCACACATAACAATGTCTTGACAGTGACCCCGTCTCTTTCCGAGGGATACTCAATCGTAATGATTGTCATAAATGGAGTTGATTATAGTCAGCAGATATCCGATTTGAATTCTCAGTTTAATTTGGTGGCCTCAGGGAATCTTGTTGATGACTTGGATGTTGAAGACTCTGAGAACAACACGCTTAATTTCTATATAGAGACCGCTATTGACCTTCACATAAGCAGTATCAGAGCCTTTGTCTATGAACAGGGGGTTGACGATTATAGCGATATTGCAGGCGATACCACAATAACTTATACGCCTGAGGACACAATGGCAATAGATGGAGGCGTTGTTAAATATGAGTATTTCACTAATGTAAGAGTTGAAGCTGTTGCAAGGGATACTTCAGACAAAAATTACAGATTTGCTTATTATCAGGAGCGAGTGGGCTCAAGATGGCATATGGCCAGGGACGGAGAAAGAGGTGTTACTCTTTCAGGCGATGATAATTCAATTTTGGAATATGAGATAAATGTAGACAGCTCAGATAATGTGAGCGGAGACAGATATTTCCGCGCGGTTTATTATAGAGTATTTACTGTAACCGTGGAAGTTTTTCATGATTTTAAATATGTCAGCGGTAATTATAGATCTAATAATATGAGATATCTTCCTTATTTGACTGTGGAAGCGGACATAGGCTCAACAGAAGTGCA
>CAZVHD010000209.1:958-3426 GCA_964626765.1 uncultured Christensenella sp. | reverse complement strand
TTATGTTCTCGCTTTTAATAACCGCTATTTTTCAAAGTTCCTCTTTGACAAGCGTGCTTCTTGTGACTATGGCAGGGTTCAATATAATAGACACTCATACCGCGCTTATTATGGTTATGGCTATAAATGTGGGAACTTGTTTCAGTGTGCTTCTTGCTGGCTTAGGATGTTCCCAAAAAGGATGGAATGTAGCCATATTCCATTTGCTTTTCAATATAATAGGGCTTGGATTGAATCTTTTCTTCCTATACAGCGGACTTTTGAACTTTTTCATAAACTTAAACTTTACAACAGATACAAAAATAGCGTTGTATCACACATTTTTCAATTTGTCCACAACGCTTTTTTTATTCTACTTTATTCCGCAAATATGCTCTATAATCAACAAGAGTCTAAGAAAAAAAAGGAGAGCTTAATCTTTATTTTTTTAAGGCTTTCAGAAGTTCTTCCCTAACCAGATTGGGACTTGCTGATTTGCCTACTTTTCTCAAAACCTGTCCCATCAAGAAACCGAAAACCTTTTCCATGCCGCTTCTGTATTGTTCGGTTGCTTTAGGATTGTTTTCAATCGCCTCTTGAACAGCTTTTTGCACGCCTTTTACATCATTTACGGTGATGAGATTGTTTTCTTTGGCTATAATCTCAGGGTCTTTGCCGTTATCAAACATCAAAGCTAAAATCTTTTTTTGAGCTGCTTTGGTTATCTTGCCTTCTTCAAGCATTTTTACAAGTTTTGCAAATTGCTCTGGAGAAAATCTAAACTCACCGTCATAACCGTTGTCGTTTATTAATCTGAATAATTCCACTACAAAAAGACTGGCGGCGGCTTTGTAGTTGTCACAATACTTTGTGATGTCGTTATAAAAGTCGCTGTATTCTTTTTTGGTTAGTATAAGCTCGGCGTCCGCCTCGGGAATCTTGTACTTGTCAACATATAATTTCTTTCTCTCGTTTGGCAAAGTGGGAATCTGGGATTTGATTCTTTTTATCCTATCTTCACTCAACACAACTGCCGGTATGTCAGGGTCGGGAAAATATCTGTAATCGTGGGCTTCTTCCTTGCTCCTCATGGATGTTGTTTTTGAATTACTGTCGTTAAACCTTCTGGTTTCTTGAATGACTTTTTCACCCCTGTCAAGAAGGTCCTTTTGTCTTTTTATTTCATATTCAATCGCTCTGACAATGCTTTTAAGGGAATTGAGGTTTTTTATTTCCGCCCTTGTTCCAAAGACCTTGCTGCCTTCAGGTTTTAGGGATATGTTGACATCGCATCTCAATGAGCCCTCTTCCATTTTGGCGTCACACACTCCTGCATATCTTAGTCTTGCAGCAACCTCTTCCACGAAGTCTCTTGCCTCTTCTCCGCTTGTGATGTCAGGCTCGGTGACTATTTCAATAAGAGGAACCGAACTTCTGTTATAGTCGGCAAGGCTGATACCTTGAAAATCATCGTGAATAAGCTTTCCCGCATCTTCCTCAATATGAATTCTGTTGACTCTGACTTTCTTTTTTTCTAATTCCACATAGCCATTTGAGCATATTGGATAAAAAAGCTGGGATATCTGATAAGCCTTAGGAAGGTCGGGATAAAAATAATTTTTTCTATCAAAAGCGCTATACTTGTTTATCTCACAATTAAGACAAAGTCCTGCAATAACAGCATACTCAACTGCTGTTTGGTTAAGTACGGGCAATGCCCCAGGAAATGCCGCGCATCGTGGGCAGCATCTTGTATTTGCATCCCCTCCAAATTGTTGGGCGCAACTGCAGAAAACTTTTGATTTGGTAGAGAGCTCGGCATGTATCTCCAATCCTATAACCACATCATAATTCATAATAATTTGCTCCTGTAAACTTCTTCATATGCCGCGCAAGCCGCTACTATCTGTTTTTCCTCAAACTCTCTGCCTGTAATCTGAAAAGCAACGGGCATACCGTTTTTATCCTTTCCGCAAGGCGTGGTTATTGCCGGCAGTCCCGCTATATTAGTGGTAACCGTGCATATATCAGCCATATATAGCTTTACGGGGTCATCAATATTATTTCCCGATTCAAAAGCTCCTGAAGGTGTGGTGGGTGTTATGATAAAGTCACATTCGTTAAAGATTGCGTCATATTCCTTTTTTATCATAGTGCGTACAAGTACAGCTTTGTTGTAGTAAGCGTCATAATATCCGCTTGATAGACCATATATTCCAAGTAGTATTCTTCTTTTGACCTCGGGTCCAAAGCCCTCGTCTCTTGTAAATTTGACATTGTCGTGATAGGTATCACCCTTGTCGCTTCTGTAGCCAAATCTTATTCCGTCAAATCTTGAGAGATTGGACGACGCTTCTGCTGATGATATCAAATAATATGCGCTCACCGCATATTTAAGGCTCTTAAAGGAGACCTCCTTTATGACACAACCCATTTTTTTATATTCTTCAATAGCTTTCATAACATTTTCTTTGACATCGGCGCTTATT
>CAZVHD010000209.1:0-948 GCA_964626765.1 uncultured Christensenella sp. | reverse complement strand
ATTTTCATCCTTTCCCGCAAGAATATTAAGAACAAGACCGCAATCTTCAGCGCTCCTTGCAATAGGTCCAATTTGGTCTAGCGACGAAGCAAACGCTACTATACCGTATCTGGACACTCTTCCATATGTGGGTTTGAGTCCTGTTACACCGCAAAAAGCTGCCGGCTGTCTTATTGAGCCGCCAGTATCCGACCCTAAGGCAACAACTGACATATCAGCGGCAACACAAGCCGCGCTTCCACCTGAAGAACCGCCTGGCACATATTTTGTGTTTATGGGGTTTTTAACCGCTCCAAAATATGATGTTTCATTAGTGTTGCCCATAGCAAACTCGTCCATATTGGCTTTGCCGATAATAATAGCTCCTTCTTTTTTGAGCTTGTTTATTACCGTTGCGTCAAATTCAGGGTAATAATTATAAAGCATTTTTGAGCCGCAGGTTGTTAACACGCCTTTTGTAGATATATTGTCTTTAATTGCAATGGGTATGCCCGTCAATATCCCCGCTTTTTTTTCGTCTATTCTTTTTTGCGCTTCCTTAGCCTGTTCATAGGCCTCTTTTTCAGTGACCGTGATTAATGCGTTATAAACTTTGTTTTTTTCTTTAATTATTGAAAAATACTGGTCTAAAACTTCTTTTACGGTGATTTCTTTTTTGTCTAGTTTTTCTCTCAGCTCTTTGATTGAGTAGCGCATCATTCCACCACCTTTGCAACCGAAAAGCTGCCGCCTTCTTTCTTAACGGCGTTTTTCAAAAGCTTATCTTTTTGCATTGAGTTTTTCGCCTCGTCCTTTCTCAAATTGTCGAACTCAATTTCTGTCTTTTGGGGTTGTAAACCTGAGACATCGGCTTGCTTAATTTTGTCAATTAGTTTAATGATGTCCTTTACATCCTCAACCATGCTTTTAAGCTCTTGTTCCGAGAAATTCATCATTACAAGTTCCGCC
>CAZVHD010000208.1:0-3434 GCA_964626765.1 uncultured Christensenella sp. | reverse complement strand
TTATAGTATTTACTATTATTATTGCAAAGTTCAACTATGTTCGTTTGGGTTACTTACATTGTTCAACTTATGATTTATTTCCTTCAGTTTTTTCAATATGTCAGCTATGGCGATAAAGACCAAACCCACTACAAGACCAACAAACCAAGTTATGAACACATATCCCCCGCCCATAGCAATCAAAATAAAACCCAAAATAAAAGCAATTATCATAATAATAACACCCAATGCCGTAAAGCCAGAGCCGGTGTTACTATCCATCTCTACATTACATGAGCCTTTGGCATTGAGTGTCAATTTCTTTATTCTTTCATTTGTTTTGGCAACTTCTTTGTCTATCTCCAAAAGTTTTTCATAATCGCTATCGGATATTTCCAAGGGCTTTCTTATGTAATATTTTTCCTCTTTAATGTCATAAATAGCTAAATCAGAATCATTATCTTGATATATCTTTTCATAAAGTCCCCAATTTATTAAATTTACTCTTTTCAACTTTTCTTGTGTTTTAGCTATTAGTTCCTCTTCTATCCGACACAGTTGTTCCAGTTCTTTCTTTTTCTCATCCAATACTGTTGAAAACATTTCTTGTTTTTCCATTTTTCCCTCCTATTTTACATAAATTCATATAATACTCTTGCTAATAAATTGAATGGTTTCAGCGCTATTTTATATTTGATAATTTTGTGTTTTAGTTTTGAATATTTGGCAGTAATATTGTTATAACATATTATTCTTAAATCCTTTTCAACTTCTTTCAAGCCTTTTTCTGACTTTACCGTTACGGTTTTGGTTTGAGCTTTTAATAAATCAAAAAAGTTGTCGCTAAATGCTTCCGTATTGTCTTTTAGATGCAAGAACACATTTTTGCAAAAGGTGTTAGAGCTCAATTCAATAGCGTATTCATCTTTTTTTCTAATTATATTATATTCAATATTGGCTTTTGAAAGATTCAATTTGTTTATTCTATTAAAAAACAGATTATTAGTTGATACTTTTCTTTTCTCTTTGTCTAAAAGAGTTGCATTAAAAACCAGACTGTTTTTATGGTCTTTTATGGTCTTTTTGTCCTTGTCAACATCTATTACAATCTTTTTACCGCCGCCAAGTGTAACTTTATTTTCACCTTCAAAATAAACTCTATTGTCAAAGTCCATAAGTTGCCACTTACAGTGACCCTCAAAATCTTGGAATGAATCATTTATTAAATTAATAAAAAAGCTTTTTTTGTTTTGGTCAACCGATACCGTCAAAGGCTCAAAAAATCTTTTTGCAAAGTACTGCAAAGCCTTCCACCGTCCATAATAATCCATACCAGACCAACTCAAAGTCGGCCAGCAATCATTAAGCTGCCAATATAGCGCCCCGTTGCATCTGCCCGCATTTCTGCGCCAATGCTCCACCGCCGATTTTATACTTACCGCCTGTGTAAGCTGAGAGACATAAATAAGCTCAAAAAAGTCTTTGGGAATACAGTAATTGTCGCACATATAATAAATAATTTTTGCGTTTCCGCTCATACATTTTTGATGAGATAGCATAACATCGCTAAAAAGGTCAAAATCTTTTTCTTGTGCAAAAGTTCTTACTGTATCTATATCGGGCATGGACTCAAATCCAAACTCACTACAAAACCTGGAAAATCTCTTTTTGTAGTATTCAAAGGGTTTGAGTCCGTGCCACACATGCCATAAATGGGTATCGCCATATTTGTCGCTGTTTGTGTTTTTCCTTTCATTACCGCTTGACGGGGAAGAATACCAATAAGGCGTGTCTTTATCGAACTTTTTCAAAAAGTCAGGCAAAAAATCATAGAAAAACATCCTTTCTGCTTTAATAAATTTTCTCTTATAGAACCAAGCCATATTCATCATCTGAATTTCATTGTTTCCGCACCAAAGACCAAGACAGGGGTGATGTTTTAATCTCTTGACATTAAAAGCTATTTCATCTTTTACCGATTGAAGAAAATCTCCCTCATAAAAAGGATAAGGATGACATGCAAACATAAAGTCCTGCCATACAAGAATACCGTACTTATCGCAAAGCTCATAAAAAAAGTCGCTTTCATAAAACCCGCCGCCCCAAACTCTTATCATATTCATATTGGCGCTCTTACAGCTTTTTATGAGTTTTTCAAGTTTGTCGTCTGACACTCTGGTGATAAAACTGTCCGAAGGTATCCAGTTTCCGCCTTTAGCAAATATTCTTCTTTTATTGACTATAAATGCAAACTGATAGCCAAAGCTATCTTTTGAGGTATCCAGCTCAATTGTTCTAAGCCCTATTTTATAGCTTTTATTGTCTTGAACAATACCTTTATTATCGCTTAAGCTCACATCAATTTTATAAAGCGGCTCAACATCTCTTTTTATATAACCGTTTGGTTGCCATAACTTAGGGTTTTCAACAACAAAGTTATAAGCATATTTATCGCCCTTCTTTTCATAGATTAATCCTTCTTGAGGGTCATATATCTTCACGCATAAAACAAGTTCAACATCTTTTAATCTGGAGACAATAAAGCTTTTTATTTCAAGATTAACTTTGTTATCAAAATGTCTTTGCGATATATCAACATCTTTTATGTAGGCTTTTTGAAACGCCACAATCTTGATATCTCCATTCACGCCAGAAGGGGGCAAAACAGGGCCCCAGTCCCAACCAAAATGATACGCCGCTTTTCTTATATGCGCAAACCCGTTTATTCCCATATGATTATAAGGAAACTTATCCTGATTTTGTTTCTTCTCAATATACTTTATTGGTGAATAAAATAATATTCTTATACTATTTTTCCCGACTTTTAGGTACTCTTTTATATCAAATTCATAATCCAAATGACTGTTTTTTGCTTTTGCCACAAGTTTATCATTTATGAATATATCGCATATGGTATCGGGTTTTGATATTTTCAAAAAAACAAATTCATTTTGTAAAAGGCTTTGAGATATATCATAATCTCTATAATACTCCCAATCCCTTTCTCCAACCCAGCTCGCTTCAAGCTCGTTTTTTCCCACAAAAACATCTTTAATCTTGTTGTTTTTCATCAGGTCCAAAAAATTACAACCTGGAAGTTTGCCTTCAATAATTTCATTGTGGTTTTTTTCTTTAAGATACCATTTTCCCGCAAGGTCAATAATCTTCACAAAATCATAACCCCTTTATATTTATTAATACATCAATTATAATATAATAAATAAAATTATACAACGCCCTTTATATTTGACATAAGTATACGATATAGAATATAATTAACAAATAAGTACATGTACAAGGCTAAAAGAAAAAGTAATAAAAAATATTTAAGAGAAAATAGGTCAATTCGGTTGACAAACTCATTAGCTTTTATTATACTAATTTAGCATTTATTGACAGGTGCGGGTGTTATTCAATGGTAGAATTCCAGCCTTCCAAGCTGGCTGCGTGGGTTC
>CAZVHD010000207.1:0-3452 GCA_964626765.1 uncultured Christensenella sp. | reverse complement strand
GCTTGCGCACAAGCGGAACATGGGTATTTTGGTGTCGTCTCATCAACTTGCGGAAATGCAGCTTATGTGCGACAGGGTGCTGATAATCAATAAAGGCAAAATTATCGCCGAGAAAAACATTAGCGAACTCAATTCAACAGACAAGGGACAAACCATTTTTCTTTCCACCGATAAACCTAAAGAAGCGTCGGCGTTATTAAAGGAAAAATTTAATATAAATGCGGAAATTGACAATAAGAATTTAAGCTTTACCACGGAAAAAACCACTAGCGAGATAACAAAAGAGCTTGTACTAAACGGTATAGATGTTTACAGCGTACAAACAAAAGCAAGCAGCTTAGAAGATATCTTTATAGACCTCACTAAAGGGGGTAGCATAGATGTTTAACAAACTATATCAAGGAGAGATAAAAAAGATTTTACGCCCCAAAACAATGATATTTCTTGCGTTTGTTTTGATAGCTTTTTTAATCATTTACGCCATTACTTATAACATTTCCACAGATTATACCGAGCCTATGGAGCAGCCTCCGGCAGAGGCTTCAAATGAGTACCAAATAAATGAAATCGCCGAGGGTCAAATAAACCAATATGACATTTTATATGGGAATACTATCTTTACAGAGGAAAACATAGATGAATATATTAGCGTAGCAACAGAAGAGCTGGAGCGACAGACCAATGAAATAAAGGCAAATAAATTTTATTATAGAATGACAAACGACCCGATTTTCCAACAAAAAGGACTGGTGGCGGCATTGGAGCATATCAAAGAAAATGAGCTTTATGGCGAGGAAATTCAAGTATATGGACCTGGCGGGCTGTTTGAGGATAAAACCGCGCAAGACTTCATGTATGGGTTCTTTACATTGCTCATGACCATAATTCTTATATATGGCGTAGTCATAGGCGCTTCTAGTTATGCGGGCGAAATGCAGAGCGGAAGTCTAAAAATGATGTTTATGCGACCCATAACCAGAAACAAGCTTACAACGGCAAAAATCCTTGCCCTTTTTACAGTTATAACTATAATTATGGCTCTAGGCTCAATAATGGCTCTTATCTATGGAGCCATAAAATATTCCTTTGCCCCAAATGAAAGCATATTGGTTGTTTTTAACGCGATGGCTGCGTTTATGGGAACCAACGGGCTAATGTTGTTTTTAAATATGGTTTTTGGTTTGGTGGAGGCGTTTGCAATGATTCTGTTCGCATTCGCTTTGGCAACAATTACAAAAAACAGAATAGTGCCGATAATATTCGGAGTCCTTTTGAACATAGGGATTATCGCGATGCTTTTGTCTTTACTTAAGATAGGACGGTTTTTATTTACTACGAACATAGATTTCAGTATATTCTTTGGCGTGTCTTCCGCCGTACCTCCCGGAGGCAATTTCTTTATAACTATTGGAATGTTTGCCGCATATATTACACTGTTTTTAGCGTCCTCATATATAGTGTTTAACAAAAGGGATATAGCGTAAGGCTATTAAAAGATTTTACAGATAACAAACAGATTTTTTATGAAAAAAAGGCGGTTTCAGTTGAAGCCGCCTTTTTATTAATGTTTTTATTCTTTATTCTTTGCCTGCAAGAGCTTTGTATTTTGCCCTTCTTTGCTCGGCG
Source organism: uncultured Christensenella sp. (assembly GCA_964626765.1). GTDB lineage: Bacteria > Bacillota > Clostridia > Christensenellales > DTU072 > DTU072. The sequence continues at coordinate 1,826 of CAZVHD010000207.1, read as the reverse complement.
TCTTTTTGACTTTGCTTAAATATCTCTTGAGCAAATTCAGGATAGAGCTTTTTGAGACTGGCGTAACGGTTTTCGGTAAGCAAGAAATCCTGATAATCAAGTGTTGGGTCTTTGCTGTCTAAGATAAAGGGATTTTGTCCTTTTTCCTCGAGGTCGGGATTGTATCTGTAACATGTCCAGTAGCCTGATTGAACCGCCTTTTTCATGGTCTCAATCGTCTTTGACATATTGATACCGTGATTGATACAGGGAGAATAACAAATTATAAGAGAAGGTCCTTTGTACGCTTCGGCTTCTGTCATGGCTTTGACAAGTTGATTCATGTTGGCGCCCATGCTGACTTGAGCGACATATACATAACCGTAGCTCATTGCCATCATGCCAAGGTCCTTTTTCTTTGTTCTCTTTCCGCCTGCCGCAAACTTTGCAATAGCGCCGGTGGGAGTTGATTTGCTGGCTTGTCCGCCGGTGTTTGAATACACTTCGCTGTCAAGAACAAGAATGTTGACATCCTCGCCCATAGCAAGCACATGGTCCAGCCCGCCATATCCAATATCGTACGCCCATCCGTCTCCGCCGATTATCCATATGGATTGTTTTACAAGAACATCGGCATTGTCCTGAATGCTTTGAAGAGCGGCTTTTGTTTTATCAGAAGCTTTTTCTTCTTTTATGGACTCAATGACCTTTTGGCTTTTTTCAAGAGTTTCTGTTGAGTTTTCTATATTTTCTATCCAGTCTGAAAAAGCCGCTTTGGTGTCTTCTGAAACATCGTCCATTATGGAAAGCATATCTTCTTTTATTTTTAGTCTTCTTTGTGTAACGGCAAGATTCATTCCATAACCAAATTCAGCGTTATCCTCAAAAAGCGAGTTCGCCCAAGCCGGACCTCTGCCCTGACTGTTCTTTGTATAAGGACAAGTAGGAGCCGAGCCGCCATAAATTGAGGAACATCCTGTTGCGTTAGCTATAATCATTCTGTCGCCAAAAAGCTGAGTTACAAGTTTGACATAAGGCGTTTCTCCACAACCGGCGCAAGCTCCGCTGAATTCGAACAACGGCTTTTTGAACTGGCTGCCTTTTACGGTGTTTGGCTTGTAAACTTTGTCCGCTTCGTCCAGTTTTTCGAAGTAGTCCCAATTGTCGCTTTCTTCCTTTATGGCTTCGGCTATCGGTCTCATAACAAGAGCCTTTTCTTTTGCCGGACAAGTGTTGGCGCATGAGCCGCAGCCTGTACAGTCATAAGGGCTCATTTGTATTCTGTATTCATATCCCTTAAAGCCTATTGCAGGTTTAGTATCAAAACCCTCGGGCTTGTCTTTGAGTTTATCGGGGGTTGCGAGCATGGGACGGATAACTGCGTGCGGGCAAACAAGAGAACACTGATTGCACTGTATGCAATTTTCTTTTATCCACTTGGGAACAGAAACAGCAATTCCTCTTCTTTCATATTTTGTGGTGCCTGTGGGAACCGAACCGTCGGGATTGAACTTTGAGACAGGGAGTTTATCGCCTTCTTGAACAAGTATGGGATGAATAAATTCTTTATAGTATTCATTATCGGCAAGGCTGACCATATCTGCGCCCTCTTTAGTGTCTTTCCAGCTGTCGGGAACTTTGACTTCTTTGAGTTCGCTTATGGCATTGTCTATGCCGGCTATGTTCATATTGACGATTTTGTCGCCCTTTTTGCCATAGGTCTTTTTGACAGCTTCTTTCATGTACTTTTCCGCATCCTCATAAGGAAGGATGTTGGCAAGCTTAAAGAAAGCTGCTTGCATAATAACATTTATTCTTCCGCCCAAGCCCACTTCGGAGGCTATCTT
>CAZVHD010000206.1:0-3483 GCA_964626765.1 uncultured Christensenella sp. | reverse complement strand
TATCATTTTGCAGTACATATCATATCCGACTTTTTCCATTTGTCCGGACTGTTCCCTGCCCAGAACATTTCCCGCCCCTCTTATATCAAGGTCTCTTAGAGCTATCCTAAAGCCACTTCCAAAATCGGTATATTCCATAAGCGCCTCCAACCTCTTTGCGGCGGTCTCGGTAAGAACTTTTCCTTCCCTAACGGTAAAATAAGCATACGCCAACATATTGCTTCTGCCCACTCTGCCCCTCAGCTGATAGAGCTGACTTAGTCCCAGGGTGTCAGAGTCTATGACAATAAGAGTATTCGCAAAAGGCAGGTCTATCCCGTTTTCAATAATAGTTGTGGATATCATCACCGAAACTTCTCTATTATAAAAACTTCTTATTTTTTCCTCTAATTCGTGAGATTTCATTTGTCCATGAGCATAAATCACCGATATTTTATCGCCAAGAATATTAACAACCTTCTTATAGAACGCTTCTATTGTGGCGACTTTATTATATAAGATAAAGACTTGACCGTCCCTTGCTACTTCTCTCATAACCGCATCGGCTATAAGATTGTCCGAATATTCTGTGACATATGTTTCCACAGGTATTCTATTGCCCGGAGGCGTCTCAAGCATGGATATATCTCGTATCCCCGACAAAGACATATGAAGCGTTCTGGGTATGGGGGTTGCGGTCAGGCTTAAGACATTTATATTACTTCTCAAAGTCTTTATCTTTTCCTTATGCTCCACACCAAAACGCTGCTCTTCATCCAAAACCAATAGCCCCAACTCACGAAATACAACATCCTTACTTAAAAGTCTATGAGTCCCAACAATAATATTTATTTCTCCGCTTTTTATCCTCTCAAGATTATCTTTTACTCTTGCGTCGCTCACAAATCTGGTTAAAAGGGCAGCCTTTAATTTATACGCATTGAGTCTGGCCATAACAGTATTGAAATGCTGCTGCGCAAGAATTGTCGTAGGCGCAAGAATAGCCGCCTGCTTTCCCTCTATAACCGTCTTGAATATCGCCCTTATGGCAACCTCGGTTTTCCCATAACCCACATCGCCGCAAAGAAGCCTATCCATAATCTTGCCGCTTTCCATATCCTCTTTTATCTCGTTTGTGGCAATTATTTGGTCCTGAGTCTCCTCAAATTCAAAACTATCTTCCATTTCCTTTTGCCAGGGCGTATCGGGCTGATACTTATGACCCTTAAGCTTGGATCTTCTCTCATAGAGCTTCATAAGGTCAATAGTCATCTTTTTTATTGAATTTTTAGCCCTTGTTTTTACCTTTTCAAATTCTGCGCCGCCCAGTCTATGCAGAGTCGGATTTTCACTGCCGCTATACTTTTCCAAAGAATCAAGCTGCCCTGCCGGAAGATAAAGCTTATCTCCCTGCTTGTAAAGCACCACATAAAAGTCCTTTTGCCCGTCGGATGTCTTTATGGTCTGCATTCCTTCGGATAATCCTATGCCATGTTTTTCATGCACAACATAATCACCCTTTTGAGGCAAGACAAAATCACGAGCCTTTCTGGGTCTGGAAGAGGTTTGTCTTTTTCTCTCAATATCGTCATTGCCTAAAACCACAAGCTTATCGGCGTTATAAACAAAACCCGAGGGAATGTTGCCCTGAATTACATTGACATCGCCCTCAGTATCTCCATACTCAAATTTCTTTGCTCCAATAAAGTTGTCCTTTAGGTTGCCTATAAAAGAATCTATATTGTACGCCTTGCAATAGACAAAGACTTTTGCCTCATTTGATGTATAACTTTTTATATCCTCTACCAGCTGTGAAAAATTGTTAAAGTACTTGGGAACAGACTGACTTTTTACATTAAAAATTTCTTGTGGAGCAAAAATAGGGTTTGATGAAGTGATTCCTGAAAACCCAAGTTTCGTATATTTAGTCGCCAAATCATAGATTTCACTAGGGCTTAGGACAATTTTTGCATGCTGACGGGTTGCCTGTCCGCCCTCAACAAAGCTTTTTACTCTTGTCAAATGCGAATTGTACAACAACTTCAATTTATCGTCAATACTTCGTAAATCGTCAAAAACCACAAGGGCGTTTGAATCAATATATTCAAATATATCATTCAAGTTATCTTTGAAAAAAGGCAAAAGCCAAGTTAGAGAGGGGTTATTTGGAAAACTTTCAAACCTGCTTTTTATATCCATAAGCTGTTCGCTTAACTTTAATTTAGCATTCCTTCTCGCTACTTCTATTGACTTTAGTATTCCATTAACTGACTTTTGGTCAACCAATATATCACTTGCAGGAAATATGGTTATTTTCTCAAGATGGTTTGTTGTTTTTAGATTTTCCGGGTCGTAGTTTTTTATTTTTTCAATCTCATCGTCAAACAGTTCAATCCTATAGGGCAACTCATTGTCATATGTGTATATATTGATAACATCGCCTCTTGCTGAAAAGCTTCCCCTTTCATCCATCCTTTCCATTCTTTTGTAGCCAATTGATGAAAGATATAAAAAAAACTCTTGCAGATTTATACTCTGACCTTTATGAAATGTTTTTATTGATTTTTCAAATAACTCCTTTTTGGGATAGTACTGCATAAGACCTTCGGCGCTTATTATCGCGCCTTTAACCTTCTTTTGAACTATATCCGCAAGAGCCTTTAATCTTTCGCCAAGAGAATATGAAGAAACGCTATGATTATTTATCAAAACATCATCCCTTTCAAAAATTATGGGAATTTCTTCTCCAATATAAGCCGATATTATATTTTTTGCTCTTCTTGCCGCAAGACGGTCGCTAACCACATAAAGAAAAAACCTGTCAAAATTTGATGATATATGATATCTGGCGTTTTCAGCGGCATAGAAAACCACAGAGGATTTATCTTTATTTATCGCTCTTTTAATTTCGCCAAGCGTTCCGCCTATTTTTTCTAAATCAAAAAATTGTTTGAAGTTCATTTATTTGTATTCAAATTCCTCATTAGTTTTTCGAAATCCTTGTGTCCAATATAAGATATAAGTTCGTCGGCTACTTTTTCAAAACTTTCCTTGAATTTTGACAAGTCGCCTTTTGAAATGGGGCTTAACACATAATCCCGAAGCTTGTCCCCTTCCTTTCCTATCCCTATTCTTATTCTTTTGAAGTTGTTGTCTCCCAATAGTTCTATAATATTTTTCATTCCGTTATGAGTTCCGCCGCCCCCTTCCTTTCTTGCTCTGACTGCATATCTTGGCAAATCTATATCGTCATAGATAACAATGAGATTTTCAATAGCTATATTGTATTTAGTTAAAAGACTTTTGACAGCTTGTCCGCTTAGGTTCATAAAGGTCACGGGCTTTGCAAGAACTACGCGAAAATCCTTAAATGATTTTTCCGCCACCAAAGAAGAGCAAAGAGCCCTCTTGCATTTCAAGCCCAATTTCTCTTCAAGAGCTTCTATCGCTTTATAGCCCATATTGTGAAGGGTATCTTTATATCTTTCGCCGGGATTTCCAAGT
>CAZVHD010000205.1:0-3486 GCA_964626765.1 uncultured Christensenella sp. | reverse complement strand
ATATCTAAACTCATTTGTCCTGATTTGAATTTATATTCATAGTCCACAAGCATATCCATAGTTTTTTTCATTTGAAGCTTATTAAGACTTCTTATTTCCCTTGATTTTTTTATAGCGTACGGCTTTACATTAAGAAGTTTTCCCAGCTCTTCGTTACTTTTTGGGGAAATGGCGCTATGCAGCATTCTTCTGTATTGTCTTATAAGCGAAGCAAGCAAGAAGTTTTTTGATTCTCCCCGAACCATAAGCTTATCCAAAATTTTCAAAGCTTTGTCTTGTCGTCCTTCCACAAGACTATTTACAAAATGAAATATCTGTATTTCACTGTCTTCGGTCACCAAGGTTTCCACCATTTCATCTGTCACTTTATTTTTTTCGGCATAGGCTATGAGCTTTTGGCTTTCAAGGTATATTTTTGCCATATCGCCTGCGGTATAATCAATAAGCAAAAATGCCGCGCTTCTTTCTATGCCGCCATAGTCTTTGAATATGTCTTCCACAAGGGGAAAAAGGTCGTATTTTTTGAGCTTTTCGCAGTCAATTTCCGTTATCAGTTTTTTTTGCGCAGCGCCCAAAAAATCTACATTCTCAAATAGTATTATATAAGGCTCTATTCCCTGTTGTATCGTTTGGGTCAAGACCTTAAGTTCGTCTTTTTTTGGTTTGTACTTGTTATCTTTTACGATAATAAGCTGATTTCCTCTTGAAAAAGAAAAACTTGTCACAGCGTATATCACATCGGCAAGGGAATCAAGCTGATTGAATATTCTTATGTTGACATCGCGATTATCTTTATCGGTCAGCTCTATAAAAAAGTTTCGGGCATAGTCTAGCCAATATAAGTCATTTCCTTTCAAAGAAAAAACTCTGCTCGACAAAACATCCTTTTTCAAATCCTTTGCGTACATATATATATAATAATACATTTATTATGATTATGCAATTATATACGCTTTTATCAACATTTAATTTTTATGTTTTTTCGCCTTAAAAATGTCTACTTTTGTTAGAGTCTACCATAATTAGACTGATTTCTATTTAGCTTATACAATGTTCTAAAGAAAAGAGTTTATTTTCTGAATACATTAAGTGTATAATGAATTTGATTTGCAAATCGGAAAGAATATGTCATAATTAATCAGGAGGATAAAAAGATGTTTAACAATAAATTCGGTGATTTTCTCTATGAACTGAGAAAAGAAAAAGGCATGACACAGTCACAACTTGCCGACAAGCTGGGATTGACAAACAAGGCGATTTCAAAATGGGAAACAGGGGAAGCATATCCCGACACAGCTCATTTGGTACCCTTAGCAAAGATATTTAGTATTACAGTAGATGAATTATTGAACGGTGCAAGAAGGGAGACAAATCACCAGTTCTCCCCTGAAGAGGAAATGAAGCTTTTGAAACCCATGACAAAAACAGAAATAAGAGGGGCAGTCACAGGTATAAGTCTTATTATGACAGGCGCCTTAATTCTTATTGTACTTGCGTTAGCAAATGTCAGCTATGGGTTATATGTGTCCATTCTCTTGGCATTTGTGTCGGCAGGAGTCTTTATTATTATGCATTCTGCGAACAAAAGAAAAGTAAGAAGCGGCGAACTTTCTTCGGAAGATGAAGCAAAGGGCGTGAAAATCGGACTTAACATAGCAATAGGCGTAGGAATAGTTATTTTTTCGATTATTCCCCTTGTGGCGCTTTCTGCTGCGGGTTTTTCAACAATAGTCTATTTGCCGCCTTTTCTTGCAATTGCAATTATAGGAGTGATAAGAATAATCATCAGCGGTATGATGTACTCCAATTTTTCCCGTGAACACAACCTGCCCACAGAAAGTGAAAAGGTTACAAAAAAAGCTTTGAAAATTGAGGAAACAGTGTGTTCAGTTATTATGCTCACAGCAACTGCGGTATTTTTTCTGCTTGGATTTATCTTTAATTATTGGCACCCAGGCTGGGCAGTTTTCCCTGTCGGCGGCATCCTTTGCGCAATATCCTCGGTAATAGTCAGAGGCAAGTTTGATAAGGAATAGATAACTATAAACAGCTTGAAAGCTTGAAAATATATAAATATACTTTTTATATGCCGCTCTCAATAAAAATTTAATGGGAGCGGTTTTTTTAATTGAAAACCAATAGATTTATAAATTAAATAGGCATAAAAATTGACAACATCTTTTTATTTATGTATAATAGGACGATAAATTTATATGGGAGCTTTGTCAGATGAAACTCAGCAGAACAAAATTTATTACCGTTAACGCCTTGCTTTGCGCCATAGTATTATTGTTCATACTTTTTCCAATAACTATTGGCACGGTACAGCTTGCGTTTATACCTCTTGTTGCGGTTATTATCTCCGCAGAATTTGTGGGACTAAAAAACGGTATTTTTACAGGCTTGTTTTTTGGGATTGTATCTTTAATAAGCGCCTTTATAAGACCATCTTTATTATATTTTGCATTTCAAAACCCAATGGTGTCGGTGTTGCCCAGAATTCTTATTGGAATTGCCGCATATTTTGCAACTAAGGGCTTTAGAAAACTCTTTCCCAAACTTCCCGAGATGATATCTTACGGAGTGGGCGCTTTTGCAGGAGTTGTCACAAACACAATAGGCGTTTTGGGTATGATACTTTTATGGTACTATAATACGCCTTTGGAAAGCGTTGGAACAGCTATCACATGGGAATTTATTTCAGGAATAATAGTTACAAATTCCCTTTTGGAGATACTGATTTGCACTGTTATTACCCCACCCATAGTCTTTGCCTTAAGAAAAGCTATGAGAGTATAAAATAACAGTTCCACGACAATAATTTATAAAACAATTTATTTGCGCTATAAATACAAAAAATGTTATTTGGAATAAACAATTTTTTCCTATTGATAAATAAATTTTAGTGTGATAAACTATAATTAAATCTGGGGTGTACGTATAGGCGAGATGATTTTTAACCCTAACTATCATAAAGGGATAGCGAAAGTTCATTATCCGGATGTCATGCCCCCTATGATATCATAGCCAGGGGAAGACAAAAAGATAAGACAGCTAACCCACCTGCCAAAAGCGGGTTTACAATCCTCGTATTATACGGCATCTTGGAGACACAAAAGAAATAAGCTTAGGCTAACATTGCAAACAATCCGCTCTTTTGCGGATTGTTTGTTGTTTTATTTGGGATTTGAGCTAAAAAAAAGAGCTAATAGTGTTTAAGATAAACAATGAATAAGAATAATATATTATTATATTAATTATATAATAGCTTTGATATTGACAATAATTCATACTTTATGGTATTATATTATGGATTCTTTAGGAGTATTTATGGCTGGTATAGTTTCAAAAAAAGCAATGAAAAGGTTTGTCCAACCTAAAAAGGTTGATTATAAAGTTCCTGAATTCTTAGTGGATAAATTTGACAATGTTCCCTCAACGGATGAATTTTTGAAAAAGTATGCCACAACTCAGGATGAAATACCC
>CAZVHD010000204.1:0-3540 GCA_964626765.1 uncultured Christensenella sp. | reverse complement strand
ATTGTGGCAAGAATTGTATGATTGTTTAAGGGCGCGGGGAATATTCCCTTGATATAGAGATTTTTTGGGGTTATAATAATCATATGGATATTATTGCCCCTAACAAAAAAATAGGCGTGGGTGTTTCGGGCGGTATAGATTCAATGGCGCTTTTGCACCTATTGATAAAAGCAAAAAAGAATGTTACCGCTATAAACATAGACCACGGCATAAGAGGACTTGAATCCAAAAAAGACAGCGAATTTGTCGCCCTGTTTTGCGCTAAACATAATATCCCTTTTTTGGCGTATAAAATTGATGTTTTATCCGAGAGCAAAAAGAGAAAAGAATCTTTGGAGCTTTGCGCGCGTAATTTAAGGTACGAGATTTTCAATAAATTGATTGAGCAAAAAACAGTAGATGTTATTGCTCTTGCCCACCATGCCACCGACAATATGGAGACTGCGCTTATGCGTATTTTCAGAGGCACGGGAATAAGAGGGCTGAAGGGAATTCAGGACAGCGAAAAATTCATACACCCGCTTATTGACTACACTAAAGAGGACATAGAAGAATACGCAAGTAAAAACAATATTGAATATGTTTTTGATAGCACAAACGAGGACAGCGCATATACCAGAAACTTTATAAGAAACAAGATACTGCCCACAATAAAGGAAAGGTTTTTCGCTGTGGAAAAGAACTTTTCAAAGCTTATGGATGCTGCAAAAGAAGCCGACGACTTTATAAGTAAAAACCTTCTGAAGATTAGAAATATAGGCAACTGCCTATATTTTGACATATCCGAATTTGAATATAGTCACCCCGTAATTCAAAAAACAAGTATCATAAATCTTTTTGAAAAGATGGGGATTTTGCAAGATATTGAAACAAGGCATCTTGAATATATAATCAGCCTTTCAAAAAAGTTAAACAACGCCGAACTGGACCTTCCATTTGGAATCAGGGCGTTCAGGGAATATGACAAACTGGTCTTTTTGAAAAAAGAAACAGACAGTTTTTCTCCCGTCAAATTTGATATAGGCGGCAAATATGTGTTTTTTGGCGAGATGATATCTTTTGAAAAAGATGAAAAAATCGTCAAGGGGAGAAGTTTTGACTCTCAAAGGATACCTGAAAACGCTGTTATAAGAGAGAGAAAAGAAGGCGATATATTCAAAAAATGCAATGGCAAGACAAAGAAATTAAGCGATTTCTTAACGGATATTAAGCTGCCCAAGAGAAAAAGAGAAAAGCTACTGGTAGTGGCGAGCGGAAAGGAAGTTTATGTTGTATGCGGACTGGAGATAAGCGACAAGGTCAAAATTGATGAAAATACAAAACAAATATACACAATGAAAAAGGAGACAATATGAGATACAAAGATGTTGCAAAAATTCTGCTTAAGGAAGAGGACATCATAAGAAGAACAAATGAGCTTGCCGAAAAAATAACAACGGATTATCAGGGTGAAAAACTGCTTATTGTCTGTATATTAAGAGGGGCGAGCCTGTTTTTTGCCGATTTGGTCAGAAAAATTGATTTGGATGTAAACTTTGATTTTATGGCAGTATCCAGTTATGGCGCAGGCGTATCCTCCAGCGGAGAGGTCAGGATAATAAAGGATATAGCCGAACCCATAGAAGGCAAGAATGTCATACTTGTAGAGGACATAATAGACAGCGGCAACACTCTTTCATATTTAATAAGATTACTTAAACAAAGAAAACCCAAATCCATAAAAGTCGCATCCCTGCTTGACAAACCCGACAGAAGGGAAGTTGACATTCAAGGGGACTATGTGGGGTTTGAAATTCCCAACGAGTTTGTGGTAGGATACGGACTTGATTACAATGAAAAATATAGAAACATACCCGAAGTATGTGTTTTGAAATCGGAGATTTATGAAGGATAGACCGTTTATAGATACGCTAATAGAGCTTAACAAATATTTCAACAAGCCGATTTATATAGTCGGAGGCGCTGTCAGAAATTATATTTTGGGATACCGCATTGAAGATATAGATTTAGCGGCGGCGATTTCCCCTGAGCAAATGATAAATAATCTTTCAAACAGCGGATTTAGGGTGTCTTTGACAAGCCCCAAATTGTTCACCTTGAAAATACAAAAAGATGACTTTTCATTTGAATTCACCTCATTCAGAAAAGACACATACACCGGTGGCAAACACAGACCTGACACCTCTTCTATGACGGCGGATATATTAGAAGACGCCAAAAGACGAGACTTTACTATAAACTCCATTTATTATGACATATCAAAAGACAGCTTTAATGACCCTCTGCGCGGCATTGAGGATCTGAGAAAAGGGATAATAAAAACCGTAGACAATCCTGAGAGAGTATTTTCACAAGACGGGCTTAGACTTATGCGGCTTATAAGGCAAGCCGCTGAATTAGCAATGGAAATAGAGCCTGAGGTTTTTGAGGCAGCAAAAAAGTATTCTTATTTACTTCGGGATATCGCTATTGAAAGAATAAGAGAAGAATTTGATAAAATTATAATAGCTGATACCAAATACATTAAACCCAACGCCCATGTTAGGGGGTTTTTGCTTTTGGACGAGGCAAAACTGTTGGAATACTTTTTGCCTGAGATAAAAAAAGGCAAGGGCGTCACACAAAGAAAAGACTTTCACAAATATGATGTCTATAACCATATTTTGAAATGTTTTGAATATTCAAGACCCGACATAAGACTTGCCGCGCTTTTTCACGATATCGCAAAACCATTTTGCATCAATGAAGACGGTTCTATGAAAGGCCATGACCGAAAAGGCAAGGAAATGGCGCAAAACATACTTAATCGCATGAAGTACCCCAAAAAGACAATAAGCCAGGTCAAAAGATTGGTCAATTATCATATGTACGACCTTAGCGGAAAGGCAAAGGACTCCACCATAAGAAAGTTTATTCAAGACAATTTTGATATTTTAGACAAACTCATAGCCCTAAAAAACGCAGACCACAAAGCAGGAGGCGTTGTAGGGGGAGAAAGCGAATCGGCAACCAGATTGAAAAGGGTTTATGAAAAGATGAAAGAGGATAAAATACCCTTTACCATAAAAGATTTGCAAGTGGACGGAAAAGATTTAATTGAGTTGGATGTTCCAAACAACAAAAGGTCTCTTGCTCTGCAAAGCCTTCTTCAAGCCACAATTTATGGCGGTGAGATGTTAAAGAGAAAGAACCAATTAAGATACCTAAAAGAAAATAAAAACAATTTTTAATATTACAAAATGACTATTGACGCTTTTTTGGGCATATGTTATAATTGTGGTATTACCACAATGCAGGAAATGACTATGCAAAAAGAAGACTTAACAAAAAACTTTGTAAAGACAATAAAGCAAAGAATCCTTAACGGAGAATACAAAGCGGGCGATAATTTCCCCCCTTTAAGAAAATTGGCCGAGGATTTTAACTGTTCCAGAAGCGTGATAAATGTCGGCATTGCCAGACTTGAGGCGCAGGGCTATTTGGCAATACAAAAAAGACAAAAGACAGTCGTAAAAGACTTTATAAACAGAGCCAGCCTTG
>CAZVHD010000203.1:0-3558 GCA_964626765.1 uncultured Christensenella sp. | reverse complement strand
TTTTTGGAAGCAGTCAGCTTTCACAGTTTATGGACCAACCAAATCCCATTGCCGAACTTACGCATAAGAGAAAGCTCTCAGCATTGGGACCGGGCGGTCTCAACAGAGAAAGAGCCGGATTTGAAGTTCGTGACGTGCATCACTCCCATTATGGCAGAATGTGCCCCATTGAAACTCCTGAAGGACAAAATATAGGTCTTATAACATCTCTTAGTACCTATGCTAAAATAAATGAGTACGGGTTTATTGAGGCGCCTTATAGGCTGGTTGACAAAAAGACCGGTAAAGTAACCGATAAGGTAGATTATCTGACTGCAGATGAAGAGGACAAGTATATTATCGCTCAGGCAAACGAACCTTTGGACGAAGAAGGAAGATTCATTAATGACCGTGTAACATGCCGTTATAGAGATTTCATTAAAGAATACGCATCCGCAAAGGTTGATTATATGGATGTTGACCCCAAACAGCTTGTGTCTGTTGCAACAAGCATGATTCCTTTCTTGGAAAACGACGATGCAAACAGAGCTCTTATGGGCTCTAACATGCAAAGACAGGCAGTTCCTTTGATTTCTCCTGAATCTCCTATTATTGGAACGGGAATGGAGCATAAGGTAGCCTATGATTCAGGCGTTTGTGTTATCGCTCAGAATGACGGAGTGGTCAAAACAGTTTTAGCAGACCTTATAGAAATAGAAAAAAGCGACAAGAAAGTAGACAAATATAAATTACAAAAGTTTGTCAGAAGCAATCAGGGCACCTGCATAAACCAAAAGCCCATAGTGAAAAAAGGCGATATCATTAAGAAAGGCGAAATCATAGCCGATGGCCCTTCTGTTGAGAATGGCGAACTTGCTTTAGGAAAAAATATAATTATTGGCTTTATGACCTGGGAAGGTTATAACTATGAGGACGCTATTTTGATTAGCGAAGACCTGGTTGTAAACGATGTGTTCACTTCAATACACATTGAGGAATACGAGCTTGAAGCAAGGGACACAAAACTTGGCGAAGAGCAAATCACAAGAGACATTCCAAATGTCAGCGAGGACCTTTTGAAATATCTTGACGAAGACGGTATAGTTATGGTTGGAGCCGAGGTAAGGTCGGGAGACTATCTTGTTGGCAAGGTTACGCCAAAGGGTGAAACAGAGCTTACGCCTGAAGAAAGGCTTTTGAGAGCTATATTCGGTGAAAAAGCAAGAGAGGTCAGAGATGTGTCGTTGAAAGTGCCTCATGGAGAGGGCGGAACGGTTGTGGATGTAAAAGTCTTCACAAGAGAAAACAAAGACGAACTTGAACCCGGCGTCAATAAACTTGTAAGAGTTTATATCGCTCAAAAAAGAAAAATATCCGTGGGAGATAAGATGGCTGGGCGTCATGGAAATAAAGGCGTTATTTCCAGGATTCTACCAAGAGAGGATATGCCTTTTATGGCGGATGGAACACCTCTTCAAATCGTGCTCAATCCTTTGGGCGTTCCTTCCCGTATGAATATCGGACAGGTATTGGAGGTTCATCTTGGGCTTGTGGCAAAGCTTTTAGGACTAAAAATAGCAACTCCGGTATTTGATGGAGCAAGCGAAAACGACATAAAAGAGATGCTACAACAAAATAATCTTCCCACTGACGGAAAAGTACAACTTTTTGATGGAAGAACCGGAGAACCTTTTGAAAATAAAGTGTCCGTAGGCTATATGTATATGTTAAAGCTTGTGCATCTTGTTGATGATAAAATTCACGCAAGGAGTGTAGGACCTTATTCCCTTGTTACTCAACAGCCTTTGGGCGGTAAAGCTCAATTCGGCGGACAGAGATTTGGAGAGATGGAAGTTTGGGCTTTGGAAGCTTATGGAGCGTCAAACATCCTTCAGGAAATACTCACTGTCAAATCAGATGATGTGATGGGAAGACAAAAGGTATTTGATTCAATAATTAAATCCGCCTTGACAACGGAACCGGGCATACCCGAATCCTTTAAGGTTTTGAAAAAGGAAATGCAAAGTCTTGGACTTGATGTCAGACTTCTTAGCGAAGGCGCTGAAGAAGTGACTATGCCCGATGTGTACGATGATGACAGGGATTATGAAATGGCTCATGAAACCTCGGGTGAAGATAAAGATATGGCTCTTGACTTTGACGACATGGGAGATATCTTCCAAGACGATGAGGAAAAAGACTCGTTATTTGATGATGACGACGATGATTTGGAAGGTAGAGGCATAAATTCCGACGAATCAAATATAGAGAGTTTGTTTGACGATTTGGACGAGGTAGTTAAGGAAGAGAAACCCGAAGAAGAAACAAAAAAACCCAGCTTGACAGACGACGAGGACGAAAAAGATGTTTTTGACCTTGATAATGCCGAAGCGCTGCTGCAAAGCGAATTTGACGACGATGACCAATTAAGAGGTGAATAATGGTAGAAATCAATAATTTTGACTCAATACAAATAGGACTTGCAAGCCCGGAGAAAATAAGAGAATGGTCACACGGAGAAGTTCTTAAGCCGGAAACCATTAATTATAGAACACAAAAACCTGAAAGGGACGGCTTGTTTTGCGAAAAGATATTTGGACCAACAAAGGATTACGAATGTCATTGCGGAAAATATAAAAGGATAAGATACAAGGGTATCATTTGTGACAAGTGCGGAGTTGAAGTAACAAAAGCAAAAGTGAGAAGGGACAGGATGGCTCATATTGAGCTTGCCGCCCCGGTATCGCATATATGGTATTTTCGCGGTGTTCCTTCAAGAATAAGCACAGTCCTTAATATGAGCCCCAAACATGTGGAGCAAGTAATATATTTCGCATCTTTTGTTATTCTTGACCCTAAAGATTCAAAATTTTATAAAAAACAGGTTATAAAAGATGACGAATACAGAGAAGCCCTAGAAGAGTTTGGACCCAATAGTTTTGTTGCCGGTATGGGCGCCGAGGCCTTAAAGACCCTGCTCAGAGAAATTGACCTTGACACAGAAGCCGAAGAGCTTAGAGAGATTATAAAGAATTCTCAAGGACTTAAAAAAGTAAGGGCTGCAAAAAGGTTGGAGATTATTGAGGCTTTCAGAAGGAGCGGCAATAAACCTGAATGGATGATTATGGATGTTCTTCCTGTTATTCCTCCCGAACTTCGCCCAATGGTACAGCTTGACGGCGGAAGGTTTGCTACAAGCGATTTGAATGACCTTTACAGAAGGGTTATAAACAGAAATAATCGTCTCAAGAAAATGATAGAATCCGGAGCTCCGGACATAGTTATAAGAAATGAGAAAAGGATGCTTCAGGAAGCTGTGGACGCCCTCATAGACAACGGTAGACACGGAAAGGCTGTTACAGGACCGGGAAACAGAAATCTCAAATCACTTTCGGATATGTTAAGAGGAAAACAGGGAAGATTCAGACAGAACCTGCTTGGAAAGAGGGTTGACTATTCCGGAAGGTCGGTTATTGTTGTGGGTCCTGAACTGAAGATTTATCAGTGCGGCCTGCCAAAAGAAATGGCTCTTGAGTTATTCAAACCCTTTGTTTTCAGAAGGCTTGTGGACTTAGGCAT
>CAZVHD010000202.1:0-3598 GCA_964626765.1 uncultured Christensenella sp. | reverse complement strand
GAAAAGCTAAGCAGTATTTTTCAATAATCCAAAAGAAAAACAATAGAATAGATAATACCTATATAGATAAAGTAAATAATGTTTTTATTTATGATATTAATAAATACCATTAAAAAAGTTCACAAATTGAAGCTCAATCCAATAGAAGAAGAAAAGCTAAAGATATTACTAATGTTGAGTATTATGGGATAAGTAATTATTTAGTGATACTGATTGATGACACTTTTATCTCAAAATAGCGAGTGCTATTTTTTAATCTTTTCTAATTATTTTGGCTATTTTTAGACATTTCTGAGGGTGGTAAATTGGGTGGTAAAAATGAATTTCGGGCAAAATCTCATTAAAAACAATTGATAATGCCATTCTTTTATTGTGCTAAAAACAAGGCTTTTCGCATAAAAAAAGACATAATTGATACATATTATGCCTTATATGGCGGAGAAAGAGGGATTTGAACCCTCGCTACGCTATTAACGTACTACTCCCTTAGCAGGGGAGCCCCTTCAGCCACTTGGGTATTTCTCCAGCTGATTTATTTACGCTATAAGATATTAACACATATATATTGTTTTTGTCAATTAAATAATATTAAATACAATTTATATTTAATATCTTTAGGACATTTATCTTGACTTATTTATAATGAAAAGACTGTTTGAAGATTATTCGGAAAGTGAGAACTTTTACGCTATAAGATATAATCACATATCCTAACTATTCATTAATACCTTTACTCTATAGTACTATTTTTGTTTTTTAGAATACTTATTTTTATATACTTTATATTTAGATTGATAAAATACGATAACTTTGCTATAATCTTTATATAGGGAACCAAATGACCATTTTTACTAAAAAAATTAAACTGACAGAAAAAGATAAATATACGCATATGAACATACCTTTTGAGGTTTTTGAGGAGGCAAACAAACTTATATTGAGTTTCAGTTACTTCCCCAAATTTTTTTATGACAAAAAAAAGTCTTTGCAATTAGTTAGGGAAGGGCTGGCCCGTTACGCACCCGAAAAAACTTTTTCAGACGAGGACTTGCAACGGTTTTTGCCAATAAAAAATCTCTTAACGGTGACCTTAGATAGCCCGAAAGGCGTTGTGGGGACGGCGCATAAGCAATCAGAAGAGCAACAACACATAATATCTGAAAACCACAGTAGCCAAGGTTTTCTCAAACAAAAGATAATAAAAGGCAAATGGAATATCACAGTTTCCTCCCACTCAATAGTCTCTCCTGTCGTGGATGTAATGTTGGAGGTGGCAGTTGAGTAAATACTATCTCTTTGAGTTGCATTGCCACACAGACCACAGCGACGGTGAGATGTCGCCTCAGGAGCTAGTGGAAAGAGCTGTAAAAAGAGGGTACTACGGTATCGCCATAACCGACCACAACACAATATCCGCAGTTGACGAGGTCATAAAAGAGGGTAAAAAAAGAGGGCTGAAAGTTATTCCGGGAATTGAATGGACTACCTTTTTTGGGCATATTGTGGCTTTAGGAAAGCCCTCGGACATAGACTGGCGGGATATACGCCCTGACAATATAGACGCAGTAATAAAAAAAGCATACAAACAAGGTCTTATCCTTACGCTAGCCCACCCCAAAAGATACGGAACCCCTATTTGCACAGGATGCTATATGGACTTGCCTATAACAAAGTATGAATACATTTCAGCATATGAGGTATGGACTCAAAAATGCCCGAATTTTTCCGATTATAACGAAAAAGCAATAAAGGAATATGACGAGATATTAGCAAGAGGCTACAAAATGGCGGCTGTGTACGGTTATGACTGGCACAAACCTGATTTGAAAGACAAGTCCTACGCAGTGACCTTTTTGGGCGACAAAGAGAATGTTTACGACTGCATAAGAAAAGGCGATACCTATGTATCAATAGGGTTATTGGCGGACATAAAAGTCAATAACAAACATATTCCCTTTGGTTCTGAAATGCCCCTCGGAGAATACGATTTTGATATAAAAATCAAATGTTATGATGAAGAGTTTTGCAAAAAATATGGAATAGCGCCCCAAAAGATTATCCTAAAAGGCAACGCTGTTGAGGATGGAGAAAAGGTATATTCTTTAGAAGATGAAATAAAAATAAATTTAAGACAAGGTTATATAAGAATAGAAATTATTGGCGAAGAAAAAGGGTGCAAAGAAAAAAAGCTTTTATTGACAAGCCCATATTATATAACCAAAGGAGATTGAAAGATGCTTATAACCGCTCACGGAGGAGCCTTAGGCACAGGAAGAAACACACAAAGATATTTTGACACGATAAAAGATTACAAAATTGATGCCATAGAAGTGGATGTACAAAGGAAAAAAGACCTTTTGTATATAGCCCATACCCCTAAAATAAGAGTTAAGAAGGCGATAACTTTGGAATATGTCTTTGAGTACATAAAGGAAAACGACCTCAAAGTTAACTGCGACTTGAAAAGAAAAGGTCTCATAAAGGCTGTTTTAAGCCTTGCAAAGAAAAAAGGCGTAGAAGATAGAATTATATTTACGGGAAGCATGAGTCCTCATGACATCAAAAACCTTACAGTGGGACAAGCGTATTTGAATAGCGGCTTTTTCTTTCCGCTTTTACCTTTCTCAAGAAATCTTCCCACAATAAAAAGGGTTATCACTAATTTAGATAATCCACAAATAAAAGGTATCAACATAAGGCATAATTACTGTTCGGACGAAATGCTGGAGATGGCCGAAAAAGTGGAATTATCGTTGTCAGTATACACCGTGGATAAGCCCGAGGCGATAAAAAGACTTAAAGCAAAAACCCCGATAGCCAATATAACCACTAATAATATAACTGAAATAACTAATAAAAAGTAAAAAGTTCAAAAGTGTAAGTTTT
The DNA here is from genome assembly GCA_964626765.1 of uncultured Christensenella sp. Lineage (GTDB taxonomy): Bacteria > Bacillota > Clostridia > Christensenellales > DTU072 > DTU072. Next base: position 712 of record CAZVHD010000202.1, on the reverse strand, counting down.
TGGAAATTATAAAGCAAAGAAAACCTTGGTTTTTCATTGAAACCGTATGATTTTATTCGTCTTTTGAAAAGGCTGATTCTATCAAATTGCCCCTTGCAATTGAATATATATTATATTATAATATTATATGTATGGGAATGTAATATCTTTTCGTCATACATATATGTAGCCGAAAACGGAGAAAACAGTGAAGAAAAAACTATTATTTATAATTATAATTATACTGCTTATAGCTATTCTTTCAGCATGTGTTACCGACATGGTTAGAGCTGATGCCAGAGTAGAAAGCATTGCGGTTGACGGAATAGTTGTCCCCTATTATTTTGTAGGCGATGAGTTGGATTTGGATGACGCCACTTTGTATGTGATGTATGAAGATGGAGAAGAAGACCAAATTCCTGTCACAAAAGACATGATAGACCCATCATTCAACACCAATGAACCCGGAAAGAAAACGGTTATCATTAATTATAGAGAAGCCTCCACTTCATTTGAAGTGGAAATTTTGGATTTAGAGATTGAAAGCGTCGAGGTTTTATCCTATCCCAACAAGACCACATATATTGAGGGAACTGATTTTGAAGTTGAGGGAGCCACCTTAGCGGTTCATTTTGTGGGTGGGAGAGTTGTCAATGTACCCGTTCTCACAAACAACGTAACACAATTTAACTCTAACCGAATAGGTCCGCAAAATGTACAAATAACTTATAGA
>CAZVHD010000201.1:0-3610 GCA_964626765.1 uncultured Christensenella sp. | reverse complement strand
CAGCAGGTAACTGTTGAGAATGTTAAAGAAATCGTAAAAGAGCACATCATAAAAGGAAGAATAGTATCCCATCTTTTATATAAGGATACAACAGCTTCAGACGAGCAGATAAAAGCTCTTAATGAAACGACATTCTACAAAAACCAAAAAAGAGTGGCATTAAAAAACTGCGGATATATAGACCCCGAAAATATAGACGAATATATAGCTTATGACGGATATCAGTCATTAATAAAGTGTTATCAGGAGCTTACACCTCAAAAAGTTATCGATATAATTAAAGAATCAGGGCTCAGAGGCCGTGGCGGCGGAGGATTTCCCACAGGGCTTAAGTGGCAGTTCACAAAGAACGCCGAGGGCGATGTCAAGTATGTTTGCTGCAACGCCGACGAGGGAGACCCCGGCGCGTTTATGGACAGGTCGGTTTTGGAAGGAGACCCTCACGCCCTTATCGAGGCTATGACAATAGCCGGATATGCGATTGGGTCCGAACAGGGTTATGTATATGTCAGAGCCGAATATCCCATTGCCGTTAAGAGGCTTCAGATTGCAATAGATCAAGCAAAAGAATACGGACTATTGGGCAAAAACATTTTGGGAACAAAAAACAGTTTTGACCTTGAGATAAGACTTGGTTCAGGCGCTTTTGTATGCGGAGAAGAAACAGCTCTTATGACAAGTATTGAAGGAAAGAGAGGCGAACCAAGACCTCGTCCGCCATTCCCTGCGGTAAAAGGTCTTTTTGGAAAACCCACTCTTTTGAACAATGTTGAGACTTATGCCAACATTCCACAAATAATCCTAAGAGGAGCTGATTGGTTTGCCAGCATGGGTACGGACAAGTCTAAGGGCACAAAGGTTTTTGCTCTTGGCGGAAAGATAAAAAATACAGGTCTTGTGGAAGTACCTATGGGAACGACTTTGAGAACAGTTGTTGAGGAAATCGGCGGCGGTATCCCTAACGGAAAAAAATTCAAAGCAGCCCAGACAGGCGGACCTTCGGGAGGATGTATTCCGGCAAAACATTTGGATATACCCATAGATTATGACAATCTTATAGAAATTGGCTCAATGATGGGCTCGGGCGGTCTTATTGTTATGGACGAAGACAACTGTATGGTTGATATCGCCAAGTTTTTCCTTGAATTCACTCAGGAAGAATCTTGCGGAAAGTGTACGCCGTGTCGTATAGGAACAAAAAGACTGTTGGAATATCTTGAAAAGATAACAAGTGGCAAAGCTGATATGAAAGACCTTGAAGATATGGAGAAGCTTTGTTATTACATAAAAGACAATTCACTTTGCGGTCTGGGACAGACTGCTCCAAATCCCGTACTTTCAACAATGAAATACTTCAAAGACGAGTATATAGCTCATGTCGAGGGCAAGAAATGTCCGGCGGGCGTATGCAAAGACTTGTTGCAATATTTCATTACAGACAACTGCAAAGGCTGCACACTTTGCGCCAAGAAATGTCCGGTGGGAGCTATTATAGGCAAGGTCAAAGATAAGCATATTATTGACCCGAAAAAATGTATTAAGTGTGGTGTTTGTAAAGATGTCTGCAAATTTAACGCAGTCATCAAGAAGTAGGAGGTAAGAGATGATTAACTTAACTATAAACGGTAAAGCAATAACTGTTCCCGAGGGAACAACGGTATTGGAAGCGGCAAGAAAAGCCGGAGTAAAGATACCTACTTTGTGTTACCTTAAGGACATAAATTCTATCGGAGCTTGCAGAGTTTGCGTGGTTGAGATGAAAGGAGCAAGAAATCTTGTGGCAAGCTGTGTATATCCGGTAAGCGAAGGCATGGAGGTAATAACCAATTCCAAAAGAGTAATAGAAAGCAGAAAGACAACGGTTGAGCTTATACTCAGCGACCATGAAAAGAAATGTCTTTCTTGCGCAAGAAGCCAAAATTGCGAACTTCAACAGCTTAGCAAAGAACTTGGATGCGAAGAAGCTCAGTATGAAGGTGAAACAAATTCGTTTAATCTTGACCTTTCCACACCCTATCTCGTTAGAGACAACAACAAGTGCATACTGTGCAGAAGATGCGTAGCCGCATGCAAAGACTATCAGTGCGTATCTGTTATCGGCGCCAATTCAAGAGGATTTGACACACATATAGGAACTTTCTTTAATAAGGATTTAGACAAGGTGCCTTGTGTAGCTTGCGGACAATGTATAAATGTATGTCCCACCGGAGCTTTGAGAGAAAGAGAAGAAATAGACAATGTGATTGACGCCATTAACGACCCCGATAAATATGTGGTTATGGTATCGGCGCCCGCAGTTAGGGTTGCCATAGGCGAGGAATTTGGATACCCAGTCGGAACAAATACTCAGGGCAAGATGGTGGCGGCTATGAAGGCATTGGGCGCTGACGATGTGTTTGATGTTAATATGACAGCTGACCTTACTATTATGGAGGAGGGATTTGAATTCCTTGACAGAGTGAAAAATGATGGGGTTCTTCCTATGTTTACCAGTTGTTCGCCCGCATGGATAAAATTCGTTGAACACTATTATCCCGAATATATACCCAATCTTTCCACTTGCAAGTCACCCCAACAGATGTTTGGAGCGGTCATAAAGACTTATTACGCCGAAAAGAAAGGCATGGATCCCAAGGATATGGTTGTTGTATCGGTCATGCCCTGTACTGCAAAGAAATTTGAAAAAGGCAGAAAAGACCAAAGCGCGGCAGGAGTTGCAGATATAGATTATGTTTTGACAACAAGAGAACTTGCAAGGCTCATAAAAAGAGAAGGCATAATGTTTAGAGACCTTGAGGAGAGGGATTTTGACACACCATTGGGAATAGGTTCTACCGCAGGGCTTATTTTCGGAACAAGCGGAGGCGTTATGGAAGCGGCTTTGAGAACGGTTAGAGAAGTCTTGGAGAATAAGAGCTTTGACAAAATAGACTTCAAAGAGGTCAGAGGTTTGTCAGGCATCAAAGAAGCTACCTACAAGATAGCCGGCATTGAAGTCAAAGTTGCTGTTGCAAGCGGGCTTGCAAATGCTAAAAAGCTTATGGACAAAATTAAAAGCGGAGAAGCAAATTATCATTTTATTGAGATTATGTCCTGTCCCGGCGGATGTGTAAATGGCGGAGGACAGCCCATAAGAACAGCTGACGAAAGAAACAATATGGATGTTTCCGGTTTGAGAGCAAAGGCAATATACGACACCGACAAAGCCTCTAAACTGAGAAAATCTCATGAAAACCCCATTGTAAAAGAGCTATATGACAGTTACTTCGGAAAGCCCAATAGCCATAAGGCGCACGAGATACTTCACACAAAATATGTCAAAAGAGACAAATGCTAAAATAAATACAAAATCCGCTGTCCCAAGGAGAGCGGATTTTTTTTGCGCGGGAAATGGCGGTTTTTTGCTTATTGATTATTTTATAAGTACACAGTATTAAGGTTTGCATTTATACCGTTCTTAATATATAATTATTACATTATGGCGTATGTATCATTATACAGAAGATTTCGTCCCGACACTTTTGATAAGGTCGTTGGACAAAATCATATAGTAAAAACTTTAATAAACCAGATAAGAAACGATAATATCGGGCACGCTTATCTTTTCACA
>CAZVHD010000200.1:0-3634 GCA_964626765.1 uncultured Christensenella sp. | reverse complement strand
TGAATTATATGTAACAAACGATTTATATAATAAAACCTCCAAAAAAAATTCAGTTTCGGATAATGATAACAGTAATCCTACTTATCATCTTGTTCTATTGGCAAAAAACCTTGTTGGTTTTCATAATTTAATGAAACTCTCCTCAAAAGGCTTTATAGATGGTTTTTATGGAAAGCCCAGAATTGATTTAGATTACTTATCTCAAAATTCCGAAGGTCTTATATGTCTTTCGGCTTGTATAGCGGGCGCTATTCCCCAGCTTTTACTAAATGAAAATTTACAAAATCCCGAACAAAAAGCAAAGGAATACGCTTTGAAAATGAAAAGTATATTTGCCAAAGGTGATTTTTATATAGAATTGCAGAATCACTTTATTGATGACGAAAAAAGGGTTTTACCGAAGTTAATAAAACTTGCAAACGAAATTGGTGTGAAATGTGTTGCTACAAACGATGTTCACTATATTAAAGAAACCGACCACAAGATGCACGATATACTTTTATGCATACAGACAGCAAGCGATTATGATGACCCGAATAGGTTCAGATTTCCCTGCAATGAATTTTACCTAAAGAACTATGACCAGATGAAAGAGGATCTGGGATGGAATGAAGAAGCTTTAGACAACACGCTAGAGATTGCCGATAAATGTAATTTAGAGATACCTTTTAATGTTTATTCCATTCCCGTGTATCAGCCGCCGGACGGTAGCGAGGATTATCATTATCTAAGAAAACTCTGTTTTGAAGGATTAAAGAATAGGTATTTGGAAATCAATCAAGAAATCAAAGAAAGAGCGGAAAAAGAGCTTGAGGTTATAATATCCATGGGCTTTGCGTCTTATTATCTTATAGTCTGGGATTTTGTTAATTATGCAAAGGCTCAGGATATTCCAGTGGGGCCGGGGCGTGGTAGCGGCGTGGGAAGTATTGTAGCGTACGCCCTAGAAATTACTGATGTGGATCCGATGAAATACGGTCTTTTGTTTGAAAGATTTCTAAACTCAAGCAGAAAAACCATGCCGGACTTTGACATAGACTTTTGCGGGGACAGAAGAGACGAAGTCATAGACTATGTCAGACAGAAATACGGCAGTGAAAATGTGACACAGATTATCACCTTTGGCACAATGAAAACTAAACAGGCGATAAAAGATGTGGCAAGAGTTTTCAAGTTGCCTTTTGCCGAAGTAAATTTACTTGTTAAAAACATTAAAGCAAATGAAAAAGGCGTAAAAATCAATCATTTGATTGACCCTAACAGCAAATACGGCGTAAGCGAACTTATTGACCTTTATCAAAAAAACGATGTTTACAAAGAGGTCTTGGAACTTGCCGCGCAGATTGAAGATATGCCAAGGAACAAAGGAAAGCACGCCGCCGGTGTTATAATCTGTAATGAAAAGTTGACGGAAAAGATACCCCTCAGCCGAAACGGAGATGATATAACAACTCAATTTGATATGGTGGAATGTGAAGAATTAGGTCTTTTGAAAATGGACTTTCTTGCATTAAAGACCCTTACGGACATAAAAATGACCACCGATTATGTTAAGAAATACAAAGACAAAGTCATAGACTTTAATAAATTGGGATATGAAGACCCAGAAGTATACAAAATGATAGCAGAAGGCGAGACCGACACCGTGTTCCAGTTGGAGAGCTCGGGGATGAAAAGCTTTATGAAACAACTAAAACCCAATCTTCTCGAAGAGATAATAGCTGGCGTATCGCTTTATCGCCCTGGTCCGCTTGATTATATTCCCAAGTATGTTTTTAACAAACAAAACCAAGAAAAAATTGATTTTCGCCATCCATTACTTGAACCTATTTTGAAAAACACTTATGGAATTATAGTTTATCAGGAACAGGCGATGAAAATCACACAGGCTCTTGCAGGTTACACCCTTAATGAAGCTGACAACTTTAGAAAGTTCATCAGCAAGAAAAAGGTGGAGGAAATTCCTAGACAAAGAGCAGAGTTTGTCAAAGGTTGCTCCAAAAACGGTATAGAGGAAGAATTTGCGCTTATGATATGGAAGGAACTTGAGACCTTCGGTTCATACGCTTTTAATAAATCGCATGCTGCAGCTTATGCAGTGTTGTCGTATCAGACGGCATATATGAAAAGGTATTATCCGGTGGAGTATTTCTGTTCGGTTATCAACAATCGTCTGGGAAATCCAAAGGATACGGGTAAGTACCTTAAATTATTAAAGAATCTTAATATTGAACTTTTGAGACCTGATATAAATTATTCAAACGCGCTTTTCACCCCTCAAGACGATAAGATAAGGTACGGTCTTGCGTGCATAAAGAATGTTGGCAGACTGGCAATTGAGTCCGTAATCAAAGAAAGAGATGAAAACGGTAAGTTCAAGGATTTTTCAGACTTTGCAAGAAGAGTATCGGGCGCCGCATTGAACAGGAGAATGATAGAAAGTTTAATAAAAGGCGGAGCGTTTGATTCCTTTGGTCATACAAGACGGACGCTTATGGCAAACTATGAAAACATAATTGATATGGAAACAGACAACAGAAATCTTATGGGTGGCGGTCAGATGTTTTTAGATTTTATGGTGACAGAGGAATATAAGTATAAAGAACTGCCGGAATCGGAAAGAGAAAAGCTTGCGTTTGAAAAAGAAGTAGCCGGCAGATACATAACAGGGCATCCACTTGCCGGAAGAGAGGATGATTTGAAAGAGTTTGATTTCAATCTCAGTTTTTTATCGGAGATGAATGGCAACGGCGATGAAAGTTTGGAGCTTGAACAAAACTTTCCTCAAGTGGAGCACGGACAAAAAGTTTATCTTGGAGGAATTCTCAGCGATGTAACAATCAAATTTTCCGCAAAGAGCGGAAAGAACTGGGGATACGCCACATTTGAAGATATATATGATTCCATAGAGATTTTATTTTTTAACAGGACTTTGGAAAAATACAAAAAATATCTAGTGGATGACGCCATGGTAAAAATTAAAGGAAAAATAATGTTGGAGGATGATTCTCTTCCTAAAATAGAAGTTAGAGAAGTGAGTCCGTGGGATTTAGGAGAAGAGGAATATCAGGACAAAAGAATTCTTTGTTTAAGGCTAAAAAAAGATGACGAAACAACCTTTGAAAAGGTTCAGCATATCTTGAGAAACAATAAGGGCTCAAACAAAGTTAAAGTCCAAACAGGAAATCAGGTGTATGAATTGAAATATACCATTGGGAATCTTGACGGAATAAAAGACGAACTTATATCCCTCGTTGGCTTTAGAAATTTGAAAATTATAGAAGAGTAAGACTGGTCTTTTTTCTGTGAAACAATTTGATGAATCCGTATAAGGTTATGAAAGAACCGAAATATCCTATAATGGGATAGAACATGTCTGTGATGTTTTGGAACCCCAAACAGGACACAACAAGACCGCAACTTGTTACAACGATAGCTTTTTTCATGTTGTTGTCTGTAATAATATAAAGACTTCCTAAAAGAGTTGTGAATATAGAAAGATAAAGAATAATACAACCAAGTTTACCAAGCCCTACGACGGTGGCGGCAAACAAAAGGGGCATTGGCATATTAAAAGTGTCTTGTATAAGTAAATAAATTAATTGTCTGAATAGTGCGGTAAACTTGGTATAAT
>CAZVHD010000199.1:2119-3637 GCA_964626765.1 uncultured Christensenella sp. | reverse complement strand
AAAGTTTGTTGCCCTCTCTGCCTTCTTTTTTTGGCAATGTGGGTTCGTCGCCATAGACCGAAGAGCTAGATGCGTTAACAAATTTTTTGACTTTATTTTTTCTTTCCGCCCCCATCATTTTGAGTGTGCCGTTTATGTTTATCTCTTCATAAAGCAAAGGAAATTCAATACTTCTAGGAACGCTGCCCCACGCCGCCTGGTTTAAGACATAATCAACTCCCTCGCTTGCTTTCATACATGTGTCTAAGTCCCGAATATCCCCTTTTATGAATTCATAATTTGGGTTATTCAAAAACATATCAATATTCTCTCTTTTCCCCGTAGATATATCGTCTAGACACCTTACTTTATATCCCAAATTTAAGATAGCCTCGCAGAGATTGGAACCGATAAACCCCGCTCCGCCAGTCACTAAAAACTTGGTATTAGCATCAAATTTTAACTTCTTATATCCCATTTATAAACTCCAATAGATATACTTGTCTTTTTCGTAGTCTTTTTTATCTAATATTCCTTTTATATCTACTATAACTTTTGCTTTATTTTTTTGGTTGAACATTTTCTCCAACTTATCTTTTCCAAGACATATATATTCTTTATGCCCCACCGCAACTACTAGGGCGTCTAACTCACTTATATCGTCTATGTCAGTAAGTTCCAGTCCATATACCTCATAGGCTTCCTTTTTGTCTGTCAAAGGGTCAGATATCAAGGGATTTATGCCATATTCTTTCAATTCCGTGATTATATCCACGACTTTAGTATTCCTAATGTCTGGACAATTTTCCTTGAATGTTAATCCCAAAATAGCTACTCTTGAGTCTTTTATTTGAATTTCGGCTTTGATAAGGTTTTTAACTATATTTTCCGCCACATATTTACCCATATTGTCATTAATTCTTCTGCCTGATAAAATGATTTGCGAGTGATATCCCAACTGTTCAGCTTTATAGGTTAGGTAGTATGGATCAACGCCAATACAGTGTCCGCCCACAAGTCCTGGAGAGAATTTAAGAAAATTCCATTTTGTGCCGGCAGCTTCCAATACCGCGTTTGTGCTTATGCCTATCTTATTAAATATTATGGATAGCTCATTCATAAAAGCAATATTAATATCCCTTTGGCTGTTTTCAATAACCTTTGCCGCCTCGGCGACCTTTATGCTCTCAGCTCTATAAACTCCGGCCTCTACCACAAGCTCATATACTTTTGCAATTTCGTCCAAACTCTCTTCATCCATTCCTGACACTACTTTTACTATTGTTTCCAATCTGTGAACTTTGTCGCCAGGATTTATTCTTTCAGGAGAATATCCCACTTTGAAATCTTTTCCACATTTTAGTCCCGATTCCTTTTCCAAAATCGGAACGCAAATATCTTCGGTAACGCCTGGATAAACCGTTGATTCAAAAACCACTATTGAGTCCTTTGTCAAATTTCTTCCCACCGTTTTGCTTGCTCCTATGACAGGGGTCAAGTCGGGTGTTTTATCCTCTCTAACCGGTGTGGGAACCGCCA
>CAZVHD010000199.1:0-2109 GCA_964626765.1 uncultured Christensenella sp. | reverse complement strand
CACCTCGTTTGTGGGGTCAACCCCTTTTTTATAAAGCTCTACTTTTTCTTTGTTTATATCAAATCCAATGACATCCAATTTCTTTGCAAAAGCTACTGCGATTGGCATGCCCACATACCCAAGCCCAATTAAGGATAGTTTTGTTTTTTTGCTTATTAATTGTTCATAAATATTCATATATGTCTCCTTTTATTCAGTTTAATATATTGTCAATTGTTTTTTTGACAATTTCTCTTTTATCAAAGTTTTGTTCCACATGCTTTCTTGAAGCTATGCCCATTTCTTGTTTTTTCTTATATGATAGCATAATAAATCTTTTTAAGCATTCATATAAAGCGTCTTTGTTTTTTACTTTACATAAGTATACGTTCATAGTTTCTGATATGATTTCCTTGCAACCATGAATATCACTTGCGATAAGCGCTCTCCCCATAGCAGCCCCTTCAAGCAGGGCGTTACTCATACCTTCATGATATGAGGGTAAGACTATGCAATGAGCCGCCGAAATATAGTCTTGCACATTTTTTACTATACCATGATACTTTATTAAACTCTTTTCTTCAAGCTCTTTTAATTTTTCTTTATAGTCTTCTTGCATTCCGCCAATAAAAGAAAACATTACATTTTTGTATTCTTTTTTAATTTTTAGTATGGCGTCAAACAGTTCATCCACTCCCTTTTCCTTCATAACTCTACCAATAAATAAAAAATTTATGTCTTTACTTTCATCGGGAAGTGGCACAAATGGGAATTCTTCTAAATCCACACCCGAACCGTTGAGCATACATGTTTTTTCTTCTTTAATTATTTTTTCATTAAGAAAAATATCTTTATTTTCTTGATTTTGGAAAAACACTTTTTTAACTCTTTTCAAGGCTATTCTATAAAGCTTAACAATAAATTTCTTTATAATATTTTCCTTTTGGAATCCCGTTCCCAACCCCGTTATATTGGCATAATACGGAATATTTTTCAGTCTACAAGTAAGACCCCCATAGATATTCGGCTTTATGGTGTATGTCAATACAATATCAGGCCTTATTTCCTTGATAATTTTTAGGTACTTAAAAAATAGCTTTGCGTCCATAAAGGGATTAATGCCTCTTCTGTTCAATTTTACTTCATACACTTTACAAAGTAATTGCAACTTTTCTTTATAAGACTTTGAAGGCGGAACAACGCAATAAATATCATGCCCTTTTTCTTTTAGATTTTCCAAAAGCATTTTTCTAAATCTGTATAGTCCGCCCGTTGAATTTGCTAATATAAGTATTTTCATTTTTTACCTCGTTATGCTTTGGTTTATAGCTTATATTTATTCCAAGTTATTTTCATCGCCCTTAATATTTTTACATCTTTTATATGTTTGGCATTGAGTTTTTGAAAACCTTTTTGTGAACTTAAGTTTTTATTTTCTGTTGCTATATAAAATTCTTTTATATCTTTAGCTTTATCTGACTCAATTAATTTGGTTATTAAAGAAGGATAAATCTTATTTCCCCGATATTCTTTTTTAACAAAAAATGCAGACAAATAACCGTTAATACTAGATAAATTAAAAAAGCTATCTCTAGCGCCTTTAAATTTTAGCCAACCGTATCCAACAATCTCATCCTCATTATATGCGGCTAAACCAAAAGACTTATTTTCTTTTAATACTTTTTGAAACTCATTGACAAAATGTTTTCCTCGTAAGCCCATAACCTTATTAATGTTTTCTTTAGTGATTTCTTTATAATCTAAATTGACACTAGACTCTATTGGTATAAAATCAGCTTTTTCTATTTTATAAACCACCATATTGTAAAAACGAATTATATTCATATTCTCTCCTTATTATCACTTATCATTTTTTTATATTTTGGCCATATCCCTTTTTGTGTTACTATTTGTTGATTGTTATGTCCACCTCTTTCATTTCCTTCAATCAACACAAACTCTCCTTTATCTTTTACAATAATATCCCATCCTACATATCTAATTGTAGGAACAATGTTTGCGATTTCTTTTATATAATCTTTTAATTCTTTCCAATAAGGAATTTGATAACCTATTATTTGTTTGCCTGATAGGGGATGAAAAAGGTAATAGTTTTTATTTATATCTGTT
>CAZVHD010000198.1:1543-3679 GCA_964626765.1 uncultured Christensenella sp. | reverse complement strand
CAGTCAACGGTTTCTAATAGTTTATTCATAAGATTAATCATAACATTTTTTAAGGTTTTTTTCAATTAAATATTATTGAAAACGAGCCTATTATTTTGTTTTTGACCTTGCAAACACCGCCACTACAAAACCTATGACAATAACTCCCGCAAGACCCGCGGAGGCAGATTGCACCCCGCCTGTTATAGCTCCGATAAAACCTCTTTCCAAAGCTCCCTGAATGCCTCCTCTTGCCAAATTTGCGCCAAAGCCTACAATAGGCACGGTTGCGCCCGCCTGTCCAAATTCCTTTATTGGCTGGAAAAGTCCCGCAGCTTCTAAAAATACGCCCAAAAGTAAAAATATAATCAGTATTCTTGATGCCGTAAGTTTGGTTGTGTTAATAAGAACCTGTCCAATAATGCAAATAATACCGCCCACAACAAAAGCTTGCAAATATAATAAAAAGAAATTCATACCGCCTCCAAACAAATAGCGTGAGCAATACCTGGAATTGTTTCCCCTTGAAGTGACGAAGTTTTACTAATCAGAGCGCCTGTTGGAACAAGCAAAACCCTTTTCAAATCCTTTTGCAACATCTTGTCATAGATATAGGAATTAAAAACAAGATTTGAACATGCTGTTCCGCTTCCGCCCTGTCCCACATCTTGCGCTTCTCTATTAAAAATTAACGAACCGCAGTCCTCGTGATTTTTTTCTATGTCATATCCTTGTTCTTTTACAAGCTTTCTGAGTAATCTTGAAGCGGCGTCACCTAAGTCGCCCGTTGCAATCATATCATAATAATCGGGCTTTCTGCCAGTATTGATTAAGTGAGTTAAAATTGTATCCATTGCGGCGGGAGTCATAGCAGCGCCCATATCGTTTGGGTCCTTGACTCCAAAATCGACCACTTTTCCTATTGTCGCTGAGGTAATCTTTATAGGTAAATTTTTATTTTTTTCCAACATTGTACATCCCGCGCCTGTTACTGTCCATTGGGAAAGCGGAGTTCTTTGACTGCCAAGTTCCAAAGGAAATCTATATTGTCTCTCAGCAGTGGAAAAGTGACTTGATGTGGAGCATATAACTCTTTTCATAAGACCAGCATTGAGCATTGACGATGCGTTTATGAGAGCCTCGCCGAAACTAGCGCAAGCGTTATAAACTCCAATGAAGGGTATCTCAAACTCTCTCATAGCAAAACTTGAAATTATCATTTCATCCAAAAGGTCTCCTGCAAATATACAATCAATGTCCTGAGGAGACAATTTTGTTCTATTGAGAATATTTTTTATAACAGAAATATGAATTTTTGTTTCAGCTTTTTCATAGCTTTTTTGCTTGAGAAGGTCATCTTTCAAAGTGTTATGAAAATACTTGCCAAGCGGCCCTTCTCCCTCTTTAGGCCCTGCTATTGTGGCTGTCTCAAGAATTCCAACATCATTATTATCAAAATATATTGTCTGATTTCTCATCTTAAAAACAACCCCGGAAATATCATTGCCAAAATTCCGATAAGAACAGACGCTGCTATACCTAAAACAATAACGGGCCCTGCGATAGTAAACATATTTGCGCACAGTCCCAGGATATAACCTTCTCTTTTATGCTCAATAGCAGGAGCCACAACAGAGTTTGCAAACCCTGTGATAGGAATTATTGAACCTGCGCCGCCAAATTTGCCGATTTTGTCATATACGCCAATGCCAGTAAGAATTCCTGTTATTGATATAAGAATGATTATCATATATTGATGAATCATTTCCTCTATAACAAGTGGCATAAAATATTTGAGCGTATCAAAAATGGCCTGCCCAATTATACTGATTAAGCCACCCACCAAAAAGGCCTGTACCATAGTCCGTAAATGCTTGGACTTGGGCATTTCTTTTTTAACAGTCTTGAGATATTCCTTGTTTTCCACTGAACTTTATCTCCTCGTACTTCTTATTGGGAAAGCATATTTCTTCTTTTTCAACTACTTCTTTTCTCATAATATCACTCTCGTATTTATTTTTAGCAATAAGCTTAAAACATATACGCTTATAAAACAAATATATGTAAAAAAAATTGGCAGTTAATAACCATTTATAAAAGGCGTAGACTTTTTCGCTAATAACCCAATAAAAAAACGGCTTCATTATGAAACCGTTT
>CAZVHD010000198.1:0-1443 GCA_964626765.1 uncultured Christensenella sp. | reverse complement strand
GTAGACTTTTTCGCTAATAACCCAATAAAAAAACGGCTTCATTATGAAACCGTTTTTCTGTTATTTTATTCTCTAGGCTTAATCGTCGTCATCGTCTTCGTCATCATCGTCGTCGTCATCGTCTTCGTCATCGTCGTCATCGTCGTCATCGTCATCAGGGTCTTCTTTATCTATTTCTTTATTCTTTCCGTCTTCTTCTATTTCATATCTATAAGTTATATTCCCATTGTCATCAACAATTTCAAAAATCTCGACTTCACCCTCTATATCATTTATGGTATATTCAAACTTATAGACAGTATCATTATCCTCAAATTCTTTTTTGAATTCATAATAACTTTCATCTTCTCCATTGATAAGTTTCAGCTCTACTTTTGTTTCGTCTTCTTCATCTTCAAATTCTATTTCAGCTTCTTTAGTAACTTCATCAATAATGGTTATTATCTTGAACTTTTGCTCTTCTTCTTCTATTTCTCTTTCCATTCTGATAAAATTTCCCGAATTGTTATCAGTTGTCTCAAACCATAATTCTTGTTCATCTTCTTCAATTTCACTTTCTCCGGTGAGCTGATATTCTATGTTATCAACAATAATTATACCAATCAATTCAAATTCTTGTTCGTTTTCGTCATCATCTTCGTCTTCAATTATCTCATTAGTTATTGAGTAGTGTATAATGTAAGATTCTTCGTCTACTGTGAAATCAAGCATGTTATCATATTCAGCTCTGTCTGAACTACTTTCATTAATGTTTAATACCTCATCCGCTTTGTTATCAATAAACATTTTTAATTTATCAAAATAAAAATTCACTTCATCTATATTATTTTCCAATTCCAAGGTGTCTGATGTGGTATCAGTATTTTCCGCAGCGTTTAATGGCTGTGAGTGAGTAACATTTGTGTCTTGTGTTTTAAGCAAACCGCTAGCCATATAAACCGAAAAAGCTAAAGATTCTTTTACAGACATATCTGTTGGTGATTTATTGGTATTGTTTGCATTATCATTATCAGCTGCTGTACAGCCCGCAAGCGCTATAATAAGAAGAACAAATACCATAATGAGTATCTTTTTCATAGTCACTCTCCTTTGTTTATATCTTCTATTCTTAGTTTAGCATAAAAGATAATTTTTATATATATATTTTTTTTTGATGGAAACATAGCGATAATCTCTTTATAATATAAAATATTGTATGTTTTCTAACGACTAAAAAAAATGATACATTATATATTAATGCAACTTTGCAAATTAAATGCTTGTCAGCAACTGAAATTTTGATTTTTTTGTTTTGGGAAAAAAAAACGGGTTCCCTGTAGCATTATTGCACGGGGGGTTCTGTTTTTGAAGCCAAAACGGAAAAGGCAAGATTTCAGCGTGAAATAATTGCGCTTTCTCTCGGAAAGCGGAACAGATCTGAGACGAGCGTCTAGCGAGGAACGT
>CAZVHD010000197.1:0-3706 GCA_964626765.1 uncultured Christensenella sp. | reverse complement strand
CCAAGGCTATTCCATTTGTCATAAGATTAACCTTTGATGATATCAGTTTGGGAATTTTTAACGCTTTAAGCAACCCTATGTTAATAAACCTGAAAGGATTGACAAATTTATTTCTAAACATTCTGTTCTTTGACAAGAATTTCGGAGTGTTTTGTATAACTTCCTTGTTGGTAAAAGCTTCACTTCCGAATTGAGCCATAATCTGGTTGTAATTCTGACCAACAAGACCTTCTTTTAGAATCTCGTCAGTGTTTAATCCTGAGGATTGCTTTATTATTCTCTCTTTTTCATCTTTTGATATGTCAAAAATAACTTGAGGAACTTTATAAAAGCCCTTTTTATACATTGCAATAAAGTTTTGCATCATCTGAGCGTCAACGCCCACAAGCTTAACTGTCGTTTCCACATCACATGCGCCGCTTAGGATTTGTTTCTCAATAGGCGATTTGGCGTTGACAAGGGTTTGGGTGTCTATAACTCCCCAAATGGTATCCATAGCCGCTTTTATCCTGTTTCCATAGATATCACTTGACTTATTGTCTCCATACATTCTACTGCTGACTGAGACAAATGTATTGTTAACTGAGTGACTTGCTACATCAAACCAAAGTAAGTCAAAGATGATTTTCATCTTTTTAATTGATTCTATATCTTTGGAGTATTCAATATAATTGGACATGGGAGCAATATCTTCTGCGTAATAATTATTGCTCAGCCATTCAAAAAAGCCATACTTGAATTTTTGCTCCATCCAGTAGTTTATTATCTTTAGAGCCTTTGTCATATGTTCTCTGCCTGGCATACCGCTGTTAGTAAAAATCTCATCCGGCCATTCCTGACCGCTCAAATATTCGCTCACCGCAAATAAAAGCTGATGATTTTCCGACCAAAAACACATACTATCTTCGCCGGGCTCGTCCATATTGTACTTGAAATCAAGAAAGGTCTTCTTTATGATATCTTTTGCCTTTTGGGGCAACTTGCAATCCTTATAAAGCCTAAAAAGCAGTTGACACCTAAAATCGGCGCAGTCGTACCTTCCATTTATAAAATCTATTGTGTCCTTAAGGCTTTTTACTATATATTCTTCGTCCACAACAACGCCCTTGGGCACATTGGCGGGTTCAGTTAAATAGTAATATACCAAAGACAGTCCGCAAGGGCTCAAAAATCTCTTTGGCATATCGGATATGGGCTTTTGCCTCAAGGCAATCAAAATATCAATAATTATCCATAACAAACACAGGCCAATAAGGCCTAAAAAGATATATAAAAAGAGCATATTCCTCCCAAGAAACTATTATTTCTTATCCAAGCATTTCTGGTAATTCAAAGCTGCAAAAAATGCCGCTGCCAAACCATAATGCCAATCATTGCCTCTGGGTGTTATCTTATACACAAAATAAGGAATAAGCTGAATGGCTGAAGTTGGAGCGCTTATTTTTGTCATGGAAAGAAGATTATCTTTTATTTCAAAGTCGTCCACTACCGCATTGAAAGCGTTTATGGCTGCTTTATAATAGCTTTCATCCAGCCAGCCTTTATAATATCCATAAAACCAACCGCTTGCAATAAGCATAGTTGCCGAACTTTCAGTATAAGTCTTTCCGGGCTTATTGAAAACCGTTTCAAAATAACCGTCCTCTCTTTGATATGGCAAAAGGGACTTGGCAACTTTTTTGAAAAGGTCTATGGTATATTCCTTTTCCTCTCCTTCGGGGAAATTCTCAATGAATAATGGTATTGACGCCATCACCCATCCGTTACCTCTGCCCCAAAAAAGTTTTTTTCTGGGATAATGTGTTTTGAACTTGGTCCAGTAACAATGATAAAAAAGTTTCTCTTCCTCGTCCATAAGGTATTTGGCAAAGAGCCTAGGCTGTTTTGTAGCAAAATCCATAAGCTCTTTATCACCGGTGGCTTTGGCGTACCAACTGGTGAAAACTCCGTACATCATAAGGCTATCAACCCAAATGCTTTTAGGATAAATATAACTCTCAATTCCCGTCCCCAGGTGATTGGGCATATTCTCCAAAACCTTTGGCGTTGTATCAAAATATTCTCTCACCCTGTCTACTACGGACTTATATTTCTTTTCGCCAAGCTCATTATACAAATAGAAAGCTCCTAATGCCGGCGCTGCAGTATCCGATGTGTTAACTCTATATCCCTTTTTCATATGAAAATCATAATATCTTTTGATATAATCGGTATATTTCTTTTCCTTGTTTTGGATATCAATAAGACCGAGTCCGTACAAATATAGAGCCTGCCCCCATTGCCAGTTCAGCTTTTCGGGAACAAACCTTTTGGTGGAATCATAGGCCAGATTAAAAACCTTTTCTATTCTTTCATTCATATTTATCTCCCAAGCCAGCCGCCGTCAACAGCAATTGTGCAACCGTTTACATAGTCGCTTGCTTTGCTTGCAAGAAACACCGCCACGCCTTTGAGGTCATCGGGAGTCCCCCACCTTCCGGCAGGTATTCTCGCAAGTATTTCCGCGCTTCGTTTTTTGTCGGCTCTTAAGGCCTCTGTGTTGTTTGTTGCCATATATCCTGGAGCGATTGCGTTGATATTTATGTTATATTTGGCCCATTCATTTGCAAGCGCCATAGTCAATCCTTTGATTGCGCTCTTGCTGGATGTATAGCTGGGCACTCTTATGCCACCCTGAAAAGAAAGCATGCTTGCGGTATTAATTATCTTTCCGCCCTCGCCTTGCTTGATAAATTGTCTTGCGACCTCTTGCGAAAGGAAAAACAGCGTTCTCAAATTCACATTCAAAACATCATCCCAATCTTTTTCGGTATAATCTATGGCGTCTTGTCTTTTTATTATGCCGGCATTGTTGAACAAAATGTCCACTCTGCCAAATTTTTCAACTGTCTTTTCCACAATCCTTTTTACCGGCTCTGTTGTAATGAGATTTTCTATCATGTAAGAAAACTTATCCTCTCCAATTATTTTCATTGTGGCGTCGCTGGGCACAATACTCACACCCATAACCTTTGCTCCCGCTTCAGCAAGAGCAATAGATATGCCTTGTCCCAAACCTGTATCGCTTCCTGTTACAATAGCCACTTTTCCCTTCAAATTAAACTTGTCCAAAATCATAATTCACCTCGCTTTTTATTTTATACTAGGGGTCTTGACATGTTGCATATCCCCAAATTCCTGATTTTCTCCGCACATTGCCCATATAAAAGAATAATTCTTTGTACCCACACCGCTATGAATAGACCAACTTGGTGAAATTATCGCCTGATTATTCTTAATTACTACATGTTTTGTCTCATTGGGCGCTCCCATCATATGAAAGACCACATGTTCTTTATCAACATCAAGATATAAATAAACTTCCATCCTTCTTTCATGCGTATGTGTTGGCATAGTATTCCAAACACTGCCCTCGGCAAGCATTGTAAGTCCCATAGTAAGTTGGCAGCTTTCCACTGTATCGGGAACAATGTATTTATTGATTGTTCTCTTGTTGCAGTCTTTATCGCATCCCAAATCAACCTTTATTGCCTTTTCCAAGGGAATATGTGTGGTTTGGCAGTCTCTATGAGCAGGGGTTGACGCTATATAAAAATAAGCGGGATTGAGTTTGTCTTTAGATGAAAAGCTTACATCCTTCAAGCCCCTTCCGATATAAAGACCGTCATGTCTTTTCATGTTATAAGTCTTATTGTCTATGATTACT
>CAZVHD010000196.1:0-3716 GCA_964626765.1 uncultured Christensenella sp. | reverse complement strand
GTTCAAGGATATGTGGATTTTTCCTATGTAGCTGGAAGTATAGCTATGATAGCGGCTGTTTATCTTTTTGTTATGACATTTTCAAATGTCCCCAGAATAAGAGCTAAACAGATGCTTGACGAAAAGGAGACAAAATCAAAAAGTTCGTTAAAAAGCGTCATAATGAAGTTTTTTAATGTGCTTAAGAATAAAGATATGAGAAACATCATTGCAGGCTATTCTGTTGCTATGATAGCGGCGACTTTGATTATCACACTTGGATTTCATGTTTTTACATTTACATTTACTTTAACAACAACTCAAATGTATTTTCTTATGGGCGGGCTTCTTGTTATGACAATAGTAGGTCAGCCTTTATGGATATTTTTGTCAAAGAAGACCGATAAGAAAAAGGCTACGATAATCGGATTGTTTTTTGCTCTTACCGGTTGTGTTTTATTGTTTGTTATGTTTTTAATCAGAGACACTCTTAACAGTTTCATAAGTGAAAATCCTATGGGTGTGGCGGTTATGCTGCCTCCGCTTATGATAGCGGGAATGGGTACGGGAGTGTTATACTCTATGCCTCTTGCCCTGATTGGAGATGTAATTGCAAAAAATAAAAAGACTCAAAAGGGAGAAAAAACCGGAACCTATGCGGGAATGATGACTTTGGCCTATAAAACAAGTCAGGCTCTTACGCAGCTTAGCGCCGGTGTTATGCTTGACCTTGTCGGATTCAGGGAAGGAAGTCATATTCAGCCAAGAGGCGTGTCATCGTCTTTGGGGTGGTTTTTGTGCATAGGTCTTATAGTGGCGATAGCGGGGGGAATACTATTATTTAGCAGATTAAAAATAGATAAAGAGGAAATAACCAAATTACTGGAGGAGCAATCCAATGCTTAATATGATACCCACAAATGACAAAAAGCTTTTGGACAATATGTCAAATACGATTTTCAGCCGTCCTTTCAAAGGCGATATTGGTTATGTTTTTTATGTTGACGAAAAAGAGGTCGGTTTTGCCAAACTGAATATTGGGGAGACTTCTTCAATAGTAGCAATAGGCATCTTGCCTGAATTTAGAAAAAAGGGTTATGGTGACTTTTTCACAAGGTCTATTCTGTTTCGACTTAGTCAAATAGCAAAAATAATCAAGATAAATTACATAGACGACTATTTTCTCAAGTTTGGTTTTAAGAATAAAGTCAATTATATGGAAATTGAGTCCAAAGACTTGAAATTTATAGATAAAAACCACTGTTAGGAGGCCTCAAACATATGGAATCAGGCAATTTTATAGAAAACATTATTAACAAGGATTTACAGAGCGGAAAGGTATCGACAATTTATACCAGATTCCCGCCCGAACCAAATGGTTATCTTCATATAGGGCATGCAAAGAGCCTTTGTATTAATTTTGGGATTAAAGAAAAATATAATGGAAAATGCAATTTAAGGTTTGACGACACTAACCCCGTAAAAGAAGATGTGGAATATGTAAATTCCATAAAAGAAGACATAAGGTGGTTGGGCTTTGAATGGGATGAAGAGAGGTTTGCATCCGACTATTTCGACAAGTTTTATGAATATGCAATAAAGCTTATTAAAAAAGGATTGGCATATGTATGCGACCTGTCGTCCGAAGAAATCAGAAATACCAGAGGCACTCTGAAAGAGCCGGGAAAAGAAAGCCCCTATCGAAACAGAACAGTTGAAGAAAATCTTGAACTATTCATACAGATGAGACAAGGCAAATTTGGCGATGGACAAAAGGTTTTAAGAGCAAAAATAGATATGGCTTCAAGCAACATGAATATGCGTGACCCTGTGATGTATAGGATTTTAAGGGCAAATCACCATAGAACAGGGGATAAATGGCTTATCTATCCCATGTATGATTTTGCCCATCCCTTAGGCGACGCCATAGAGGGTATCACCCATTCCATATGTACTCTTGAGTTTGAAGACCATAGACCTTTATATGATTGGTTTATTGAGCATTGCGAATTTGAAAATCCACCTCGACAAATTGAATTTGCAAGGTTAAATATTACAAACACTCTTATGAGCAAAAGGCATCTTAAAAAACTAGTGGACGAAGGGATAGTAGAGGGTTGGTTCGACCCCAGAATGCCCACATTAAGCGGTATGAGAAAAAGAGGATATCCGCCGGAGGCGATAAAAAACTTTTGCGCTAGAGTGGGTGTTGCAAAAGCCAATTCAGAGGTGGATAGCAGGCTTTTGGAATACTGTGTAAGAGAATATCTTAATGTTCACGCGCCAAGAGCTATGATGATAGAAAAACCTTTGAAAGTAATAATAGAAAACTGGGAAGAGGATAAATTTGAAACAATTGAAATCGCTAATAATCCCAAAGATGAAAATAGCGGAATCCATACAATCAGGTTTGGAAGAGAAGTTTATATAGACCAAAGGGATTTTTCACTTAATCCGCCTCCTAAATATCACAGACTTGTCGTGGGGGGTAAAATAAGGCTGAAAGGCGCATATATTTTAGAATACGCTTCGGTTGATAAGGATGAATTTGGAAATGTTCAGGCTGTGCGTTGCAACTATATTAAAAACAGCAGGGCGGGGCAGGAAAACAGCAAAATTAAGGTTAAGGCCACTGTGCAGTGGATAAATTGTAATGATGCGGCGCCTTGCAGTTTATATAAATATTCTTCTCTTATGCTGGAGGAGACGGAAGAAAATGACACATGGGAAAAAAGAATCAATCCAAACTCTCTTGAAATAGTAGAAAACGCCATAGTCGAACCGTATTTGCTTGAGCAACCTTTAGGAAAGTGTTTCCAATTTATGAGAGAGGCCTATTACAAGATTGCTGAAAAAGGCGAAAAAGGGTTGAAATTTTATAGAATAGTAGAATTAAAGGACAGCTTTAAGCTTCCATAGACAAAAAACCTTAAAATAAAATTAAAAAAAATAAAATAAATAGCATAAACCTATTGAAATTATTTTAGATTAATTATATAATATTAGATATATGTGTAGGAATAGGTGCAATGCCTATATAAAAGAGACCTTATTAAAGGAGAAAAATATGATAAGTAAGTCTGAAATGAAAAGTAAGCAAGCAAACTTAGGCGGAGCACCGTCAGAAAATATTGACCAAAATCAAACGCCCACACAAAATGCGGATTTTGACAAAGAAAATCAAATAAATTTGACTCAAGAAAGACTTACATACATTTGTGATTATTGCGGCAAGGTAAATCATATTGACAGCCCCAGATGCGCTCGATGTGGCAAAAGAAGGCCAAGAAACGAATTTGTAAAAGCAATGACAGCGGTCAGAGAGGCTAAGCTTTCCCAACAGGAATATGAGGCGCAAAAAGCTGCCCAAGAAGAGGAACAGAAAAATGCTGAGCAATATCTGCAAGAAAGAAAACAGCAGATTATGGCCGACAAAGAGGCAGCTCAAAAAATGTCCATGACAAGGATAATAGAAGAAAAAATAGCCGATGAAAAGCAAAAAATGTCAGCAAGAGAAGAGGCCAGAATTGAGCAGGAAAGAGAACAGGCTAAAAAAATGGCTGCAAGAGAAGCTGTTTTGCAAATAATTGCAGCGGAAAAATATGCAGACGAAATAGGGTCTCATACTAAGAAAGAAGCGACACTTGCAATGAAGGGAAAAGATTCCGAATACAAAAAGCGAATGGCCGTGGCATGATACAAGGCTATTAACATAGCGGCCGAAAAGCGTGGGCCTG
>CAZVHD010000195.1:0-3722 GCA_964626765.1 uncultured Christensenella sp. | reverse complement strand
TATGACTGCGACGGAATAGGCGCCATAGCTATTCTTTTTCTTACGCTCAAACATCTGAATGCCAATGTGAAATTTTATGTGCCTAAAAGACATATAGAAGGTTACGGGCTTAATGTCTTAGCAGTAAAGAAGATTAAAAAAGATTTTGACCCGGGGCTTATTATAACCGTAGATTGCGGCATAACCTCGGTTAAAGAAGTTGAATTAGCAAAATCTTTGAATATAGATATAATTATAACAGACCATCATGAGAGAGCAAAAGAGCTTCCAAAAGCAGTGATAATAAACCCCACGCTGTCTCCACAGTCCACTCCGTATTGCGGAGCGGGGGTGTCTCTCAAACTTGCAGAGCATCTCACCGATAAGACTTTTGTAGGACAATTTTTTGATATATGCGCTATATCAACCGTGGCGGATGTTGTACCCTTAATTAAAGATAATAGAATAATAGTAAAGTTAGGCCTTGAAATGCTATCAAAAGGTGTCTGTCGTCCCGGATTAAAAAAGCTTATGGAAAATGCGGGCATAAAAAAAGGCAAGGGGCTTGTGTGCGGTGATATTGCTTATAAACTTGCTCCACGATTGAACGCAGCAGGAAGACTAGCAAGCGCAGATAACGCCGTAAGACTTCTTGTAGAAGATGACCCCACCGCCATTAATATGCTTTCAGAGGAGCTTGAGGGGCAAAATAAAAAAAGACAAGATATTTTTGCAGAGGTCATAAAGGATGCCTTAATACAGCTTGAACAATATGACCTAAGCCGAAACCTTATTATTATACTTCAATCAGATAAGTGGGAAGAAGGCGTTATCGGGATTGCCGCATCTAAAATCGCCGAACAGTTTGGTCGTCCAACTATTTTATTAACAGAAAAAGAAGGCATACTTAAAGGCTCGGCCAGAAGCGTGTCCGGTGTCAATATCTATGAGATTTTATCTAATGCTAAAGAGCTTTTGATAAAGTTCGGAGGGCATCCGATGGCGGCTGGACTCAATCTGGAAAGAAAAAACTTTGAAAGGTTTTTATTTCTTACCAACAATTACATAGAAAATAATATTCCCAAAGAGTGTTTTTCAAAAAAAATACTCTTTGATTTAGAAATAGACCTTGCAACAGTCAAAAAGGATTTTATAAACTCAGTAATAAAACTTGAGCCTTTTGGCTTAGGCAATCCAAAGCCTGTTTTTTTAACAAAAGTTGATAAAATGGCCTTTTCGCCTATAAAAAAACATCAGCATATTAAAGGCAAGGCGGGAAGGCTTACGGTGATTGGGTTTAATAAAAAATTTGCTTTGCCCTTATTGAATAGTTCTAGTGAAAAGTATTTGTCTTTAACTCTTGATAAGGATGTTTATCTCAACAGGGAAGTTTTTCAAGCAAAAATCAAAGACTTTTATGCTAATGAATCCAGCATAGAAAATGACTTCTTATTGGCAAGATATCTTGAAAAGTTTCTTTGTAAGGGAGACAGAAAGCCTATCATAAAAAGTAATCCCGATAAGAAATATCATTTTGGCGTGATTTATATTGCTTTTACGAATAGGTGTTTTAACGAGTTTGTCAAAAATAATGACGATGTCGAACCGTTATTTTTTAATAGTTCTGTTATGAATCCTTATAACGCTGTTATTTTATCTCCGGATATAGATTTTGATTTTACATACTATAACACAGTGGTATTTCTTGAGCGACCGCCTCAGGGCTATGCTGATTTAATAAAACAAAGGTTTTGCGGAACACTGGAGATTATTGATAAATATCCTCATTTTGAATGCGAGTGTGATTATTCAACAAGCAAACTAAGAGAGGACTATATGTTTATATTTAGTAATTTAAGAGGACTTGAGTTTGATGATATATCTTATCTTTTTATTAGGGCTCAATTTTTCGGATATAAAAAAAGTTTGGCGGATTTTTGTGTTTCTTTTTATATTTTATGCGAACTTGATTTGATAATATTAAATAAAAATGGTAATATTGAGGTAAATAATGTTAAGACCGATTTGCAAAATTCATCGATTTTGAAATTGCTATCGGCGGGAAAAATATGCTAAACGAGTTTTTGGAAAAAGCAAAATCAACATATAAAAAAGAAGACTACGCTTTAATAGAAAAAGCGTTTCATTTTGCTGCCAAAGCTCATAAAGAACAAAAAAGGATATCGGGAGAAAGTTATATTGTACATCCTGTCAGAGTGGCTGAGACACTTATTGATTTGGGTATGGACAGGGATACCATAATAGCTGCGCTTTTGCACGATGTTTTGGAAGACACAGCCGTTGAAGAGGCCGAGCTTCAAAAGGAATTTGGGGACAATATTTTGGAAATGGTACTGGCTGTAACCAAACTGGGAAGATTTAATTTCAACTCTCAGGAGGAAGAGCAAGCCGAGAATATTCGAAGATTGTTTCTTGCTATGGCAAAGGATATAAGAGTACTTTTAATAAAACTGTCAGACAGACTTCATAATATGCGAACTTTGAGACATATTCCCAAAGAAAAACAATTCAAAAAGGCAAAGGAAACCCAAGACATATTCGCTCCGCTTGCCGGAAGACTTGGTATATCGGGAATGAAAACCGAGCTCGAAGACCTTGCGATGAAATATCTTCATCCAGACGATTATGAATTTTTATCGCAACAAATTGATGTCAAGCGAGAAGAAAGAATGGAAATGGTCAATAAAGTCGCCTCTATTATTGAAAAAAGGCTCAAACAGTCAAATATAGAAGGCGAAGTAAGAGGCAGACCAAAGCATTTCTATTCAATTTATAAAAAGATGAAAACTCAGGGCAAGACTTTTGACCAGATATATGACCTTATAGCGGTAAGGGTCATTGTAAAGACGGTAAAAGATTGTTATACCATTTTGGGAGACATACACTCCATATGGAAGCCTATACCCGGAAGATTTAAGGACTATATAGCGATGCCTAAACAAAATATGTACCAATCTTTGCATACCACCGTTATGACAAACTTTGGTCAGATTTTTGAAATTCAGATACGCACTTATGAAATGAATGAAATTGCTGAATACGGTATAGCCGCTCATTGGAAATATAAAGAGGGAAGAACAAAGCAGGACAAAGAACTTGACGATAAACTAGGGTTTATAAAACAGGTTATGGATTTGCAGGGAGACATAAAGGATTCTCTTGAATTTATGGATAGCCTAAAACTCAATGTATCATCAAACGATATCTATGTTTTTTCTCCCAAAGGTGATGTCTTTAATCTGCCTGTTGGTTCAACATGTGTGGATTTTGCTTATAGATTACACAGCGCTATTGGCGATAAATGCGTCGGCGCCAAAATAAATTCCAAAATAGTTCCCTTAAGCACCAAACTTTCAAACGGAGATATGATAGAAATTTTGACTAATAAAAGCTCTAAAGGTCCCTCTAGAGATTGGTTAAAATTTGTTAAGACCCCTAACGCACGAGCAAAAATAAAGTCCTTTTTCAAAAAGGCGATGAAATCCGAAAACATAAAGACCGGAAAGGAGATGCTGGAGAGAGAGGCAAAACACCGTGGATATAGCCTGTCAGAACTCATGCATTCCAACTGGGTGAATATGGTGCTTGACAGATACAGCTTTTCCGAGGTGGACGATATGTACGCAAGTATTGGATATGGCGGCATATCCCCAAACCAAATACTTTTCAAATTGATTGAGTTTCATAGAAAAAAACAAAAACAGATAAATCCGCCCGTTGTG
>CAZVHD010000194.1:0-3724 GCA_964626765.1 uncultured Christensenella sp. | reverse complement strand
AGCTCAGCCCATTTTCCCTAAGTGCTTCGAAGAGGAACTTTCGCCTTTTTTCATATTCCCCTTTCATAATTCCTACGGTGTTGAAATTATCTTCAATGCCCTCTTCCAGCCAGCCACGCGCGGCCTACTGTCGCGCGGTGGGGGCGCACATAATGACGTACTGGTGTATTTTCCAAATCTGCGAGGCTATTTCCGAGGGCGCCGCCGCAAAGCCTATTCTCCAGCCTGTCATCGCAAACGCTTTGGAAAATCCGTTGAGAACGATTGTTCTTTCTTTCATTCCCTCAATATTTGCTATGCTTACATGCTTTTTGCCTCCATATGTAAGCTCGGCATAGACCTCGTCGGATAGGGCTATCAAATCATTTTTTATTATTACGGGGGCGATATCTTCAAGCTGCTCTTTTGTCATAATGCCGCCCGTTGGGTTTGTTGGAAAAGGTACAAATATAAGTTTTGTCCTGTCGCTTATGTTTTCTTCAATAAGTTTTTTTGTAAGAATAAATCCGTTGTCGGCCGAACAGGGCACACAAATCGGAACACCGCCTGCAAGAGTGACACACGGAGCGTAAGACACAAAACAGGGCTCGGGTATCAATACCTCGTCCCCAAAATTCAAAAGCGCTCTCAGGGTGTTGTCTATCGCCTCGCTGACCCCTACGGTTATGATAACATCGCTTGCGGGGTACTTGAGGTCAAATCTGTCGTCAAGATATCTGCTTATAGCGTCTTTAAGCTCGGAAATTCCGCTGTTTGAGGTGTACTTGGTCTCACCTCTTTTTATTGATTCAATAGCCGCCTCACGGGCGTTGTCGGGAGTAACAAAGTTGGGCTCGCCCACCCCCAAAGATATGCAGTCAGGCATTGCCGCCGCAACATCAAAAAACTTTCTTATGCCGCTTGGCTTTATGCATTTGACTCTTTCGCTCAAATATTTATTGTAATTCATATCTCCTCCCGTTAATCAAAGTTCTATATAATTTTTACATAAAATG
Source organism: uncultured Christensenella sp. (assembly GCA_964626765.1). Lineage (GTDB taxonomy): Bacteria > Bacillota > Clostridia > Christensenellales > DTU072 > DTU072. Next base: position 2,729 of record CAZVHD010000194.1, on the reverse strand, counting down.
TTCTGTTTCTGGGCGGGTCAAACTCGGCAAAGAAAACACCCTGCCAGGTTCCCAATACCAGTTTATAGTTGTCTATTATTAAAGTTTCACTGGCGCCCACAAGACTGCTTTTTATGTGGCCGTCACTGTTGCCCTCGTCGTGCTTATATTCTTTGAATCTTGGAAAAACCTTGTTCAAACCGAATATAATATCTTTGCTGACATCGTCATCGCAATTTTCGTTTATGGTGATTGCGGCGGTGGTATGAGGACAATAAACTACGCATATGCCCTCTCTTTTTCCGCTGTCGTATACCGCGTCTTTGACTTCTTTTGTTATATCATAGAGTCCTTGGCTGTCTGTTCTCAAGCTGTATTTATACATTTCTCCTCCGTAAATTTATGTTATATTGAATACAAAGAATTATACCATAGCAAAAGGCTTTTAGTCAATATTAAATATGCTAATGTATAAGGGGGTTTATTGATTAAAACTAGTCAATAATCTTCCAATCATAAAGGGAAGTGACCTTGTCTTTTTTTGTATAATCAACCTTTACTATATATTCGCCTTTATTTTTTTCGGGAAGGTACTCAAAATATTCATAAAGAGTGTCCCTGTCTTTTGGGCGCTGTTGCAAAAATCTTTTGAAATCACTAAGATATGGCTTTCTTAATGGGTATGGCGTTTTGCGGGAGTTGTTTGTCACTATGAAGTCCAGCCTCAACAAATCTTTTGCTTTTGAACTGTTTTTAAGAAATTGGAGCATTGTTTCGTATATGGTGTTCATGCTCATACCTCTGTACAGGTTTTTTTCTTCAAAAAAATCGGCGATTTCCTTAAAAATTTGGTAGGGGCTGTTATACTTGTCAAAAAGGTATTTTAAGGTGAAATGAAATCTGTTTGTATTGTAAAGTTTGTCCACAATATATTCTACTTTTTTCAGCTCTTTCAAGTCATCTTCTGACATATATTCGCTAGATATTATTTCGTAGGGCGGGCTTTGTTTATACTTTGCGTCATAGGTTTTTCTTATTGGAGCGCCTTTTAAGAATTTAAGGAACCCAAGTTGCAGCATATGGGGTCTTAAAGCTATTGTTTGATTAAAAGACGATATAAAAGACTCTTTGTCTTCAAGGGGCAGTCCGGCTATTAAATCAAGGTGCATATGAATGTTTTGAAAGCTTATTATTTTTTCTATGTTATAGACAAATTTTTCTTTGTCAAAAACTCTGTTTACAGCTTTTAAGGTGGCTTTGTTCAAGCTCTGCACTCCCGCTTCCATTTGCGCAAGGCCTTTGGGGAAGGTTCTCAATATGTCAAGCGTACTCTTATGAAACAGGTCTCCGCCCACCTCAAAATGAAAACAAACATCGCAATCTTCGAAAGCGAGGGCTATAAATTGCAAAATAGCGTTTGTTCTTTTTGTGTCGGCGTTAAAGGTGCGGTCGGTGAATTTTATTATTTTCGCCCCGCCCTTTACGATGGTTTTGAGGTCTTTTTTGACTCTCTCAAGACTGAAGTATCTCACGCCTTTAGTTAACGCCGCCATACAATAACTGCAAGTGAAAGGACAACCTCTTGAGCTCTCATAATATATCATTTTGTTTTTGGAATTTGCTAATCTCTCAAAGGTATAAGGCGAGGGTATATCGTCCAAATTTTCTATGGGTGATGTGTCTATGGTTTTTCCTTTCAGATATTCATATAGCGCCCTTTCACCTTCGCCAAATATTATTTTATCGGCGTCAAGGCTAATGTCGGCTTCGGGACCGCCAATTATTATTTTGCATAAGGGCAGACTTTTTCTGATGTCAAAAATCAGTTTTCTTATAAGATTTACATTAAATATATACACCGACAATAATAAAACATCTGGGCTTTGTTTGATAACATCGTCTAAAATATTTTTGCAGGGCTTGTTTATGTTGTGATAAATCTCCTTTACCCCGATGCCTTTTTCTTTGAGGTACTCCGAAAGAAACCAGCCTGCGGGCATGGTGTGTATATATTTTGAACTGACCCCAAGATAAAGTATTTTCATAACCTTATTATACCTGATAATTTTATTTACACAAGGTTAAAGCTTATAAAACAGTCTTTTTTTGGTATTGATTTTTTTTTTATGGATACCCTAATTATATGAGCGAAAAACCACAATACCCAAGCGATAATATCCCATTAAAGGCAAAAGAATTTTAACAGGCTATGAATGGACTGTTTCAAGATAGTTTTGATATTATTATAAAAAGAATAGGCACAAAACATAAAGAAGCTGTCATAATCTATGTTGACGGTCTTATCAATAAAGACCTTATGGACAGGGATATCATAAAGCCTATAAAGTCTGCTGATTTCAATGGAAAGATTCAATCAGCTTTGAAGTGCAATTATTCTGAAAACTCCAAAATGAGCGAGGTTATAAAGAGTATTCTTGCGGGCATGATTGCGGTATATTATGAGGGAAATCAAAGCGTTTTTATTATAGAATTAATAACCTTAAAAGAAAGATCGGTGGCAGAACCCGATGCGGAAAATGTCATCAGAGGTCCTAAAGAAGGCTTTATTGAAAATATAATGACAAATGTTTCCTTGTTAAGAAGAAAGTTGAGAACCCACAACCTAATTATTGAAAAGTATTATCTTGGAAGACAAACCAATACAATGGTATGCGTGGCTTATCTTGAAAATATTGTCAACAAAAAAGTTTTGGACGAAGTCAAAAAAAGGTTGAAAAAAATTGATGTGG
>CAZVHD010000193.1:0-3752 GCA_964626765.1 uncultured Christensenella sp. | reverse complement strand
AATAGGTTTTTTATTAATTCTTTCTTTGGGATACAAAATCAGCAAATAGCAACAAATCTTTGGCTTTTTCGCCGTATTTTTCCATTATTGAATTGATTTCCTTATTTAAGGAATTAATTTTATTAATAGTCTTTTCCTTATCGGTTTTTCTCAAATAAGATATTTCATTTTGCTTTTGGTCTAATATATCGTCTGTCAACTGAAAAATCAAACCTAATTTCTCTCCGTACAAATCCAAATCCTTGAAGACAGGGTCGTTCTTATGCAGATAACAAGGCACGACTACAGCCGCTTTGATAAGCCCCGAAGTCTTTTTTCTATAAATGCTGAGTATTCTTTCCTCGGAAACATCTTTCATAAGTATATCCTCTGCCTGACCGCCTATCATACCTTCCGGACCGGCGCATTTAGATAAGTATACAGCAGATATATAAAGTTTATTGTCCTCTTTTAATGACTTTAAGATAGTTTCATATGCAAGGTTCAAAAGAGCGTCTCCGGCAAGCACTGCAAGAGCCTCTCCATATTTTTTATGACAGGACGGTTTTCCTCTTCTAAAATCGTCATCATCCATACATGGAAGGTCATCGTGAATAAGAGAATAACTGTGTATCAGTTCAAGAGCAACGGCAAAATCCTTCACCTTTTCCCACTTTATGCCTAAAAACTCGGCGCTCAACCACATAAGAGCGGGTCTTATTCTCTTTCCGCCTGAAAAAACGGCGTACTCCATGGTCTCATAAAGCTCTTTTGGGTATAATTGTTGTCTTTGCTTGAAAAAATCTTGAATTATTTCTTCAAATTTCTTAGACTTTTCTTCAATAATATTTTTAATCATTTTCTTCCTCTATTTCAATTTTTTGCATTTGATTGTTGAGAACTTCAAATTCGCCTTTTAGTGTGTTGAGTTTACCCATACATTCGTTGACAAGCTTTATGCCTTCGCCATAGAGCTTTATGCTTTCCTCAAGCGATATATTTTTACTGTCCAACTTTTTTACTATGTCTTCCAGCTTTTGTACGCCCTTTTCGTATTCCATATCAATTATTATACTCCTTATTTATTATTTTTGCAACAGCATTTCCGTCACTCCCTATTATATCAACAATATCGTTAATATTTAATTCAGATACTTTGGTTACCATAGAATCATTCTTTAGAATCCTGAAATAGCCTTTTTGCATTACTTTGACGGGGCTCATAGAATCAAGAGAAGTCAAAATATTCTTAATTTTGCTTTTCTTATCTTCAAACTTCTTTTCAACGGAAATTGTCATATGCCTATGAATATTTTCAAGTTTATGAGTTTCATCGCTCAACAATCTGTTCCATCTGTGGTTTATTTCTGAGATATAATTTGCAATTATATTTTTACCGGTGTCAATTCTTGTTTGAATAGTTTTTTGTATATATATAGCAGTCTGACAAAAGTAATTTTTGAGTTCATTTATATCAAACCCCACCCTTTGCGCTGCGGCTGTGGGAGTTATCGCCCTTTCATCTGCAACAAAATCACACAGGGTATAATCAGTTTCATGACCTACTGCTGATATAATAGGAGTATGAGCGGCAAAAACCGCTCTTGCAAGCTTTTCATCATTAAATGCGAATAAATCCTCAAAAGAGCCGCCCCCTCGGGCAATCACAATAACATCATACTTCAATCTGTCGGCATTTTTCAAAGCTTCTATAACATCTTTTGCTGCGTATTCTCCTTGAACTCTTACATCAATAATGGAAATCTTTTGAAAGGTATTTTTACTGTATATAGTGGACAATATATCCTGTATCGCAGCGCCTTTAACGCTGGTTATTATTGCAATTTTTTGAGGATATAAAGGGATTTGCTTTTTATATTCCTTATCAAAAAGACCTTCATCTTTCAATTTTTGTTTGATTTTTTCAAGCTCTACATATAATTTTCCTATCCCAAAAGGTTCTATGGTATATGCATTTATGGAAAGCCTTCCTCCTTTTATATAAAAGTCTGCCTTTCCTCTGACAAGAACCTCTTCCCCATTTTTTGGTCGATATGTACGACTGCAATTAAAGCACACGATATTTATTTGGGCGCATTTATCTTTAAGCGTAAAATAACAATGACCGCTCACAAACGAGCAGCCACTTACTTCACCCACAACGGGCACATTATGCAAAAGTTCTTCTTGATTAAAGATATTGTTTACATAAGTATTAAACTCTTCAACGGTTAAATAATTCTTTTTATTTGCCATATAGCTTATAGGCCTTTATTGTGTTATGCAAAAGCATAGTTATGGTCATTGGTCCTACTCCTCCGGGAACAGGTGTGATATATGAACATTTGTCTTTGACATCTTCAAAATCAACATCGCCGCAAAGTTTCCCGTCTACACGGTTTATGCCCACATCAATAACGACCGCCCCCTCTTTTACCATATCGGCGGTAACAAACTTTGCCTTTCCTAAAGCCGCAACAAGGATATCGGCGTTTTTTGCAATTTCTTTAATATCTTTTGTGCGGGAATGGCATACGGTTACGGTGGCGTTTTCTTTCATTAGCATAAAGAACATGGGCTTGCCCACAATGTTTGACCTTCCTATAATAACAGCGTTTTTGCCATTCAAATCAATATTGTATTGTTTGAGCATTTCCATAATGCCGGTAGGAGTGCAAGCGGTGAGTTCGGGTTGACCCAAAACAAGCTTGCCCATTTGATAAGGGCTGAAACCGTCCACATCCTTTTTCACAGAGATTCTATCGAGAATTTTTGTCTCGTCAAGATGAGCGGGCAAAGGAAGCTGAACCAAAATTCCATGTACTTCATCATTTTCATTTAATTCATCTATGAGAGCCAAAAGACCTTCTTGAGTAGTATCTTTGGGCATTTCGTAACTGAAGCTTTTTATGCCGACTTGCTTGCAACTCTTTATTTTATTGGCGACATAAACTTTTGAGGCGCTGTTGTCACCGACTATTACTACTGCAAGACCAGGAGGCGAAGTAAGTTTTTCTACTTCGTCTTTTATTTCTTTTCTTATAATTTCAGATACTTTCTTTCCATCAATTAATTGCATCATAACCGTCCTTTTCTTCTGTAATTTTTTTATAAACAGTGCTTAAAACACCGTTTACATACTGGTTGCTTTTATCTGTTGAGTATCTCTTGACAATTTCCACAGCCTCAGCAATAGAAACTGAAAGCGGTATATCGTCCATATACTGCATTTCATAAATGGCAAGCATGAGAGCGGCAAGGTCAGGCTTAAAAATCCGCTCAAGCGTAAATCCCTCTGACAATTCCCCAATCATATTTATGAGGTCTTCCCTTTTTTGTATAATGCCGAAATACGCCCTTTCCATATAAGCTCTGTCTCCATCCGCAAGCTCGACGCTTGAGAGTATATCAAAAGTTCTCTGATTGGATTCATTCAAAAATAAAAATTCAAACACTAGTTTATAAACTGATTCTCTGGCTAATTTTCTGCTCATTTGTTGTTAAATTCCTTTATATCTATTTGAAAATAACATTGCTGACATTGACATTTATTGATACTATTTCAAATTTAGTCGCTGATTCAACTGCTTTTTTAATCTTTTCTTGCAACACGCATATAACATCGGGCACACTGAAGCCGTATACCACATTAATATATAAGTCTATGGTGACCTTGTTTTCATCAATATATACATGGATGTTCCTGTTCTTAAGCGAAGTCAATCCGAATTTATACTTAACAAGTCCCAATTCCTTTGCTACGCCCTCTGTTT
>CAZVHD010000192.1:0-3770 GCA_964626765.1 uncultured Christensenella sp. | reverse complement strand
ATATCGTCCCATTTTATGAGAAGCAAAAAATCATTTTGCTGGTCAAAATCTTGTACTCTTATGTTCTTTGGCGGGGAAAGCTTTCCTCTTTTGAATATGTTATAAAAGACGCTGCCTTCAATATCCATTGTCAAAAAGCCAGCTACTGCGCCGCCAATAATTCCCAGTCCGACAACTATGACAACAATCAAAGCAATAATTTTTGTCAGTCTTTTCTTTTTGGACTTTTTGATCTCTTCTTCAGTCAATGAAAAAATTTGTTCTTCATTCTGCTCGGGATTTTTCTTTTTTAACACTTATTTCTTTACCAAAACCTTTTTTAATTTTGCCATTCTTGGCAAGCCTTCATCATTTGGCGATTTTGTTTCGCCCTGTATAAGAGGAAGAGCGTAGTCAATAAATTCCTGGCTCAATCCTGTTCCATTACTTGTTATCCATTTTAGAGGAACTGTTTTTTCTGTGTTTGCGGCAAGAGAGATGTCCATAAGTTTATATTCAATCTTATAGGCCTTGCCCTCTTGTCTTTCAAAAACAACTATTTTATCGTCATTTCCCTCTACTGCGTATCTTACAGCCATAACTCCAGCCATAAAAGCCTCTTCAACATCGGTTTCTGAAGCAAGGTGCGCCGCGCATCTTTGCATAAGAGAAAACTCTATGGCTCTAACCTTTGTTCCAAATCTATTTCTTAATAAGTCAGCAAGACAGCTTGCAACACCACCCAACTGGGCATGTCCGAAAGAGTCCTTTGCCTGTTGTTTCTCAGCTATAACTTCAGAGACATATCTGCCTTCTTTTGTCCTAATGCCTTCGGATAAAGATACAAGACATTTTCCGGTTTTTTCTATCTTTTCTTTGACATCGCTGACAAACTTTTCTATGTCAAAGGCTATCTCCGGAAGATAAATGAGGTCAGGACCAAGTCCTTTATATGTAGCAAGACTGCTTGCGGCAGTCAGCCAACCCGCATTTCTGCCCATAACTTCAACAATAGTAATCTGAGGTATATCATAGACCTTAGCGTCAAGACAAATCTCCATAAATGTTGTGGCAACATATTTTGCCGCGCTTCCATATCCCGGGCAATGGTCTGTTCCATAAAGGTCATTGTCTATTGTTTTGGGCACACCTATAATATTGCAGTCATAGCCCTTTGCTAAAAGATATTTACTGACCTTGTTGCAAGTGTCCATGCTATCGTTTCCACCGTTATAGAAAAAATATCTGATGTTATATTTTTTGAAAACTTCGAGTATTCTTTTATAGTCACTTTCGTCCACACTCTCGGGCTTAAGCTTGTATCTTACTGAACCCAATGCCGAAGAAGGTGTATTTTTCAAAAGCATAAGCTCTTGTATATCCTCTTTGGAAATATCATAAAAGGTTTCTTCAAGAATGCCTTTTATGCCATGCGCCGCTCCGTATACCTCGGTTATTTTTTCTTGTTTTAACGCCTCGACAAATACTCCAGCCGCGCTGGCGTTTATGACCGATGTGGGACCGCCTGATTGACCAAACATACAAGCGCCTCTTAAATTCTTCATTCTGTTGCCTCCTGATAATGTTATCTATAATTTTTTAGTTGCTTAATGCGTTTACGAGTTTATATAAATTCTCGTTAAATTTTCTTGGTACAGCCAATGCCTCTTCAATATCCATATCAAAAATTTTGTTGTTTTTGATGCCTACTGCTCTTGTCCCTTTGTCCTCTTTCAAAAGGTCAATGGCTTTTGCTGCAAATCTTGAACCCAAAATTCTATCCGCCATAGTTGGCATACCGCCTCTTTGTATATGCCCAAGTTTTACTGTTCTCATGGAAATTCCCGTGCTTTTTTTGAGCTGGTCCTTCAATAGTTCGGCGTCGCATACACCCTCTGAAAGAATAATGATATCTGATTTTTTGCCTTTTATTTTGTTTTGTGTTATTTTTTTACTGATTTTATCAAGGTCAAACTTAACCTCGGGTACCAAAAGAATTTCGGCTCCGCCAGCAAGTCCTGCATATACGGCTATATCCCCGCATTTTCTGCCCATAACCTCAATTATGCAAACTCTTTCGTGAGAGTTCATTGTGTCTCTCAAGTTATTTATAGCCCATAGCACTGTGTTTACTGCGGTATCAAAACCTAAGGTATAAGTGGTGTATCCCAAATCATTGTCTATGGTTCCTGGAATGCCTATTGCGGGATACTTAAAGTTTTGTTTCAGGTCGTTTACGCCTCTAAAAGAACCGTCTCCGCCTATAACGATAAGACCTCCGATTCCGTAAGCGTTCAAAACATCTATTGCTTTTTGTTGATACTCAACTTCCTTAAACTCGGGACATCTATCGGTTTTCAAAACTGTTCCGCCTCTTTGAATGATACCTGACACGCTGCGGTTGTCCATTCTTTTCAAAAGACCGTTTATGAGTCCGTTATAGCCTCTTTCAATGCCAAACACTTCCATGCCTTGAGCTATTCCGTATCTTACAACAGCTCTTATTGCCGAATTCATACCAGGAGCGTCTCCTCCGCTTGTCAGCACTGCAATTTTTCTCATATTCACCTCGCTTTTTTCCTAATAATTATATCATTTATTTATGGCTTTTACAAATAAAAAGCCTTATGTTCTCAACTGACCTTTGCCTTTTATGACAAACTTAACCGAAGTCAGCTCTTTTATGCCGATAGGTCCTCTTACATGTAACTTCTGGGTGGAAATTCCCATTTCTGCGCCCAGTCCTAATTCAAATCCGTCGGTAAATCTTGTGGATGTGTTGACATATACCGCCGCCGAATCTACCTCAAGTGTAAATCTGTTTGCCAACTTTTGATTTTGTGTGAGAATAGCCTCGCTATGGTTTGTGCCATAAGTGTTTATATGCTCTATGGCTTGGTCAATATCCTCGACAACTTTCACTTTAATGATTTTATCATTATATTCTGTATAGAACTCATCGTCATCAACAATGATAGTATTTTCAAAGATATCTTTAACCTCATGAGTTCCTCTAATTTCCACTCCCTTCTTTTCAAGTTCCGTTAGGCAATTTGGAAGAAATGCTTTAGCAATTTCTCTGTCGCAAAGCAAAGTTTCCAAAGCGTTGCATACCGAAGGTCTGTTGAGTTTTGCGTTTATTATCACCTGTTTTGCCATTTCAAAGTCCGCGGATTTTTCTACATAATTATGGCAGTTGCCTCCAGCTGAAGCAATAACAGGCATCGTAGCCGCTGACAGTACGAATTTCTTCAGAGCTTCGCCTCCTCGAGGAATTACAACATCAATAAGACTGCCCTGCTGTAAAAATTCTTTTGTTCTTTCCCTGCTTTCGCCGTCAATAAAGCCAATAAGCGAAGAATCCATTCCTTTTTTTTCGAGAACATTCTTCATAAGCTCAACAAGATATCCGTTTGTTGCCATCGCGTCTTTGCTGCCTCTTAAGACAACTGCGTTAGAAGATTTGATACAAAGAGCCGCGGCGTCAACCGTTACATTCGGTCTTGCCTCATAGATTATTCCAATAACACCTAAAGGCGCTCTTATTCTGGACACTTCAAGTCCGTTTTTTAAGGTATAGCTTTCTTCAACCTTTCCAACAGCATCCTCAAGCTCCTTAACTGCAATAAGGGAATCGCGCATCGTTTGAATTCTTGCCTCGGTCATTGTTAATCTATCGATAAAAGCCTCGTTTCTGCCAGCTTTTCTAGCTGAGTCAAGGTCTTTTTTGTTATATTCAATTATTTTTTCTTTTTTATTAAGTATTTCGTCCCTTATTCCGATAAGTATGT
>CAZVHD010000191.1:0-3808 GCA_964626765.1 uncultured Christensenella sp. | reverse complement strand
GGCTTGAATGACCTGGGCGGTATTTTGATAACCCACGAACATAATGACCACATAAGAGCCCTGGAGTCTTTTTCCAAAGTTGTACCGGTATACGCCCATGATTACACAATGGACGCCATCACCAAAAAATGCAATATTCTTTCAAAACACCAGATGAACTTTGATAATGACAGCTTTTCTATTGGGTCTTTGGATATTTTGACCTTCAAAGTCAGTCACGACGCCACATACCCTCTTGGATTTTGCATAAGCGATGAAACAAGTAAAATAACTTACGCCACAGATTTGGGGTACTGTTCAAAAGAATTTCTAAGAAAAGCTCGCGGTTCGGACACAATAGTAATAGAATCAAACCATGATTTGGATATGCTTCTTAGCGGTAGGTATCCCGGCTTTCTTAAAAGAAGAATAGTATCTAATATAGGACATCTTTCAAATCATGCTTGCGCAGTTGCCATAAACGAGCTTGCCGAGGGTGGAACCAGAAAGTTTATTCTTTCACATTTGAGCGACCAAAACAACCTTCCGGAGCTTGCTTATTGGACGAGTATTGATTATCTCAAAAACAAAGGCGCACAAGAAGGCGATATTCAGCTATATGTTGCCGACCAAAGACATATTAGCTGTTACATAGGATGTAATTAAATGAACAAACAGATATCATTTGAGCCAAAAGCTTTTCCAATAATTTATCTAATAAGCGTATACTCTATGCTTTTGATATCGGTCTTTTTGCAAAGAGCGCCCGAAAATACTGCTATGTCTTTTTTGTCGTTTGCCCTGCCTCAAATAATTCACCTTTTGGTTATCGGAATATATTCGGCTTATAAAAAGGTTGATATTTTTGCAGCGATACCAATAAAAGTCAAAATGCCCGCAAAAAAATATATGTGGACGGCGCTTATTGTTATAGGTTTTTTCTGTTTTGCTCTTTTGCCCAATGTGATTTCAATGACTTTGTTTAATTCTGCGGGTATGCCTGCATCGGTAAGAGTGCCCGCTATGACAAACATACAAAATATTCTTTTAGGGCTTGTCATAATTTGCGTTCTTCCAGCTCTTGGCGAGGAAATGCTTTTTAGAGGGGTCTTGGTTTCATCTTTCAAAGAATACGGAGGGGTGAGCGTAATTTTGATGAGCGCGCTATTTTTTAGCTTGTCTCATTTAAATCTTGCCCAAACATTTTATCAATTTGCCATAGGCGTTGTTGTTTGCTATCTATATCTCAAAACAGGTAATTTGATAATTCCGATAATAATACATTTTCTTAATAATGCAATTGCTCTGTTTTTACCCGCGGCTATTCCGTTTTTTCAAAACCTCAAACTTGATGGTATGACCTTTTTAATACTGTTGGCTATGTTTGTTGTCGGGCTTTTTGTTTTTGTGTTAGCGATAAGAAAGCTTGTTGGAGATATCAAAAGATCAAGCGATATTGTGGTGTTTGAGTATCAAGCCGAAAATGATGAATTTGTAGCCGTGGCAACAGAAAAGAGCAAAAAAAGTGTCTTCAAGAGTGCCATAGCTACAATTAAGAGAGAATTTTTGTATACTTATCAGGATATAGTAAGGACATTCAAAAAGGGTCAAATCAAAAAAAGAATAGAATCTTTCAAAGAACAGTTTCCTAAAACACGGAAATTAAATAATTTAATAAAAATCATATTAGCTGTAATAATAGGGTTATGGTTTATAACAATATTATTATAAGGACTAATAATTAGATGAGGAGAGAACATGACAAAAACTTTTAAGCTTGGAGCTATTTTTTTTATAACCATATTATGGCAGGTGTTAGTCAGAACTTTTATAGGATATCTGCCCCTTTCTGACAACGGCATGAGTTGGCTGTTCAGCTTTTTGATACAGCTTGTGGGGATGGGCTTTATACCCCTTATGCTTTATAGGCTGTGGATTGGAAATAACATAGTCGAGGGCTTTTATCTCAAAAAGAAACTTCATCCTGCAACTTATGTGATAATTTTCTTTGTTGGCATATTGTTTTTTTACGGGACAATAGGAGTATCTTCAATGTCAAGAAACATTTTGGAGCTTTTTGGATACACAAGAATAACCACAAATGTGGGAACTATTTATTCGGGATGGGAAGTTTTGGTTATGCAAATCTTAACCGTTGCCATATTGCCTGCGTTTTTTGAGGAATTTACTAACCGCGGGCTGATAATGAGAATTTTTGAACATGAAAAAAACGATACGAAAGTTATATTCATACTGGCTATTATATTTGCTCTTTTTCATCAAAACATCATTCAAACAATTTATACTTTTGTGGGCGGACTTGTTTTGGCGTATATGGCGGTAAAGACCAGAAATATATGGCCTGCGATAATTGTGCATTTTATGAACAACTTTATGAGTGTTTTAACAGATTATTCATCTCAAACAGGAGGTGTGATTTATGATGTTTATTCAAAGGTCTTATCAATTATGAGCCAAGACGCCTTTGTTCTTTTTGCATCCTGGATTGTGACAGGTCTTCTTATTGCCGGACTTTTAAGACTTATGGCAAGGCTTAATAAAAAGAATTTGGAGCAAGAAAAGCAAACCCAAATCCCATCAGACGATATATATCAAGATATTTATAGCGTGTTTCAAAAAGAACAAAAAAAGAGCCAGCCCTCTCATAAAGTAAAGCTATGGGAATATGGAATGGTTATCGCCGCAGGCGTTATGGCTTTTTCAGCTACGGTATTTACATTTATTTGGGGGGTATTAAGGTGAGAATTGACCTTATTGCAGTGGGAAAACTCAAGGAAAAGTTTTGGATTGACGCTGTTGGGGAATACAAAAAAAGACTATCAAGATTTTGTAACTTACAAATAACGGAAGTTCCAGAGGGAAAGACTAAGAGTGAGGAATTCGAGAATATAATAAAGAAGACAAAAGGTTATATAATACTTTTTGACTTAAATGGAGAATTGTTGTCGTCAAAGCAATTTTCAAAGGTTTTTTCTGATACAATGGTGAGTGGCGTGAGCCATTTTTCACTTATTATAGGTGGCAGCGAAGGTGTCGACAAAAGGCTGATAGACAGGGCTGATAAGGTCATATCATTTGGAAGAGTTACATACCCACATCAGCTTATGAGAGTTATCGTCTGCGAGCAAGTGTATAGAGCTATTACAATAATAAACAATATAACTTATCATAAATAGCATAATCGGCATAGTGTTCATATTATACTCTAATATGAACAGTTATAAAGAAATAGAAACTTACCTACATTTAACAGGCGGTGATATAAGTTATATTGGCGTAACATATTTAGGACATCCTATACCGATTATCACTAAGGGAAGGGGGTGTTCGGATAAAAGAATTCTTTTGGTGGGAGGGGTTCACGCCAGAGAGTACATAACATCCTATCTTTTGTTTGAGCTCATAAAAGAATATGACGGAGATTGCATTATAGACTGCGTGCCTATTTTGAATATTGACGGGGTTTTGCTTTGCAGAAGGGGACTAAATATTTTTAAGAATAAAGATTTATGCAAAGAGTTGCTGGGGCTAAATGACAATAACCCGAATTTCTCCCTTTGGAAAGCTAATATAAGAGGCGTGGATATAAATGTTAACTTTGATACCGACTGGGGGCAAGGCGAACAGAATATACTCTATCCCGCTGCTGCAAATTATATTGGAGCTCATCCGCATAGCGAAAAGGAAACCCTTGCGATAGTTGAACTTCTAAAAAAGAAAGATTATAATATGATAGCCGCTTATCATAGTAAGGGCGAGGAAATATATTATGGATATAAAGATAACCTGACAGACAAAGAAAATGCCG
>CAZVHD010000190.1:0-3928 GCA_964626765.1 uncultured Christensenella sp. | reverse complement strand
CTCCAACTGGAATGATTGAGATAGGCGTTGAGGACAAGCTCATTTATTGTATAAGGTACTAACACGCCAAATTCATAAGTTTTATCTCCCAATTCATACACCGCATCGGTATAAAAAACTTCACCGCTTGACGCAAGCTGCGGAGGAGTATCCGATTTCATTATTATCCTGTAGAGATTATCGCATTCATAAAATGCCTTCTCGCCAATGTATGTGACATTCTGAGGTATTTCTATGTAGAATATTCCGCTACAACCAAAAAAGGCGTAATCATTTATGATTTGTAAATCTTCGCTTAGAGAAATATTTGTTAAATTGCTCTTATCTAAGAAGGCGTTGTCGGCTATAACTTTTGTATTTTGGGGAATAACCGCATTCATACCCTTTCCGTTATATTTAATAAGGGTGTCGCCTATCATAAGAAATTCCTCATTTTCGCTATCATACCAGGGTGTTTCTATGAAAATCTCTTTTCCTATTGAGAATAGCTCAATCTCTGTGGAACTCACAACCTCGTCAAGGGACGAACAACTGGAAAAAGCATTGTCTCCGATTGTCTGAATACTGTCTGGTAAGATGACATTCTCAAGTTTTTCGGCTTTACTGAAGGCAAAATCATCTATGATTTCTATGCCATCGGATATGGTAACATCTGTTATCGTCAGATTATTATAAAAGATGTATTTCCCTATGGTTTTGACATCATAACCGTCTACGCTTGAAGGTATAATCATTTCCTCAAGATAGTTTCTGGCTCCCCAAAGAGTAAGCTTTTCGTCGTTATCCATAGTATAAAGATAACCTGTTGATGAATCATAGTTATATGAACTGGCGGGGCTGCCTTCAACTATTGTGTAGTCTGAGAAATAGTCATAATTGACTTCGAAGTTGTCGGGTACGACAATAAATTCAGGGTTATAGTCGCCAAAAAGTATTTCACTCATAATTTCCGGAGGCTCTTCACCTAAGAACTGTATGAACTGTAATCTTGGGCTGTTAAATGCAAAACCTTCAATATTATTAATTGTTTCAGGAAGTCTGACTCCTACGATGTTGGGATATGAAAATGCTCCTGACCTTATGGTTTCCACTCCGTCGGGAACAACATAATACGCTCTTTCGTTAAGATCGTTGTTGGCGGGGTATGCCACAAGCGTGGTTATTGAATTGTTATAAAGCGCTCCGTCTATGCTTGTGAAATAGTCGTTGGAACCCTCCTCAATTTCTATTCTTTCAAGCATTGAGCAATCTGAAAAAACACTGCTTCCTATTGTCTCAAGTCGACTTGAGGGCAAAGTTATCTCGGTCAGGCGGTTCAATCCGCTAAAGGCTCCGTCACCTATTTGCTGAAGGATACTGTTAAGCGCAAAGGTAAGAGTTGTGAGGCTAGTGTCTTCATCCATATGGAAAGCATAATTGCCTATTGTTTCCACGCTTACGGGTATACTGACATTTACTAGCTGTGAACAGTTATAGAAAGCATAATCGCCTATTGATAAAAGGTTTTCGCCGGAAAAGTTCAAAACCATAAGATTTCCGGCCTTTGCAAAAGCATAATCTTCAATATAACTTACACCCACCGGAACATCATAAGTGTTGCTTTCTCTGCCCGATGGATATGCAATAAGCCTTTCATTTGTGACATCAAAAAGGACTCCGTCGGAAATAGAAAAATAATTGTTGCTGTCGGTAACATAGAACCTCAAATTGTCTGCGTTTTCGAAAGCTCTATTCTCGACACCTACTACATCAAGATTGTTGTATTTTTCTGGGATGACTATGACATCGTCATCTCCGGTATAATCGCTTATGGTATAAGAGTTGCTTCCCGTATATGAATATTCGAGGTCTGGCGAACCCTGTGTTCTGGATACATATTTTGCATAGAAAGTAATTTCGTTTTGTAAAAGATAGGGGAAATCTACCTTCTCTCCCTCAAAGCTTTCGTTTGTATACCATCCCAAAAACTCCGAATGTGACACCTGCGGGGATACCGGCGGTGTGATTTCGGTATTGGCGGGGAAATTGGCAACTCTGGGCTGTCTTCCATCTCCGCCATAAACGAATGTGGCGTTAATGTTTTCTTCAACATAGACCGCAGTTATTGTTATATCTTCTGATATCTCATCCAAAGACCTATTCCAGCCTATGGCCGTCTCTCCGGCAATAACAGGAAAATCGGGCGCTTCATCTTCAGCGCTCTCGCCTTTTTTAACGGTTACTTCTTCTATCAAATTTCCGTTTGGAAGAATAAATCTGACAACACAAAAATCAGGCACAAAAGTTGCGGTATAGACCTTGTCTTCATATATGTTATCATAAAAAGTAAAGTTGCCATTCTGGTCAACCCAACCATCAAAAATATGATCCGCTTTTGTGGGAATGGGGGGGCTTTCGGCTGTTCCGCCGGGTTCTATGTATTGTGTTTGGCCTATCTGCTCTTCATCTTGGTTTTGAAAGATAACCGTATATTTTCCTGAGATACCTTCTCTCATTTTTAAGGTGAATGTAGTTGATCTTTGTTTATAGGTGATTGTTATTGTGTGGTCACCGGGGACTGCGAATTTTACTTGGTCTTCGGCTTTTATCATAGTCTTGTCTAGGGGTATGGATTCAGTCTGCTCATCTTCATAAGTTACTATGAGCATAATTGATGAAATTTCAAAATCTGAAACATCATATTCCTCGCTGACAGTGGTTTGGTCAACCTCAATTTCAGTAATCATGGGTCCGCTTTCACAAGCTACAAATAATCCCGTTGCTAAAAATATGAGAACAGCAACTATTACTAACCGTAAATATTTATTCATAATAAGTAAAACTCCTATACACAATAAGCCATTATATATATTATAATATAACATTATTAAATAATAAAATCAATAGTATTTTTGTCCCACTATTTTAATAATCCATTATTTGTTAAACTTGCTTTATTGTTTAGTCTATGATAGATTGCCCCTATGTTAGGCTAACATTTTTCAACTTATTTCTTTTCGCCTCTCCTAACAATTCTTTTTTGAGAGCTTTTATGTCAAGCCTTTCGATGATTTTTTTGGCAAAAGAGATGTCTTTAAGGTCAATTGTTTCATCTGTCTTTCCGCTTTGTTGCATACCAAGAAAATCTCCGCCGCCTCTTATCTCAAAATCCTTTTCGGCAATAACAAAACCATCGTCATAGTCTTTTATGGTTATCAGTCTTTTTGTAATTTCCTTTTCGGTATATAAAAAACAATATGCTTTTTGTCCTTTTCTGCCCACCCTGCCCCTAAGCTGATGTAAAGCGGCAAGACCGTAATTTTCGGCGTCCATGACAACCATAATACCCGCATCGTCCACATCAACCCCAACTTCTATCACTGTGGTGGCTATAATCATCGAGGTTTCTCCCGATATAAATCGTTTCATAATGCTTTGCTTGGTTGATTCTTTTAGTTTTGAGTGAAGACACTCTGTCTTTATGTTTTTGAAAACTCCTTTTTTAAGCTTATCATAAAGGTCTTTAACCGAACTGATATCAGATCTCGTATCGTTTTCAATTTTTGATACTACAACAAAAGCTTTTTCACCTTTTTGACATTGAGTGGCAACAAAAGAAAACATATCTTCCTTTTTGTCTTTTGTGACAATATGTGTTGAGATATTGTTATGGTGTCTTTTTTCGATATTAAAAAAATCTATGTCTCCAAATGCCGTAAGGCGTAGAGTTCTGGGTATCGGCGTTGCGGTTAAAGTCAACACATCTGTGTCTTTTGATTTTTCTATAAAAGCAGTACGCTGCGCCACTCCAAATCTGTGCTGCTCGTCCATAACCGCAAAGGCAATGTCTGAAAAACTAAGGCTATTATTGATTAAAGAATGGGTTCCAACAATTAAATCAATCCTTTTGTTTTTCAAATTTTCATAAATTTTGTTTCTTTCTTCGGCG
>CAZVHD010000189.1:0-3928 GCA_964626765.1 uncultured Christensenella sp. | reverse complement strand
AACAGCAGTTTAAGAAAAGATGCGAAGAATTAGATAAACAGATAGAGGTTAAAAAAGAAGAGTTAGAAATGCTCGCCAAGCACAATAAATTAGAATATGAGAACAAGCTTTTGGAATTGGAACTTGAACTACAACAAATAAATAAGGAAAAAGAGTATTACCAAAGAGAACAAAAAAAGCTTATGGAAATAGAAGAAAAAAAGAAGAGGCTTACATCGCAGGAGCGTGAATGGGAAGAGACTCTTGCGGGTGTTGATGAAGAAATTAAAGAACAGTTTGAAGAAAAAGAAGAATTAAAAAATGAAGTGATGGAAGAAACCAATCAAAAGGGCTTAAAAATGACCAATGATGAAAAACAGACAGAAACATCAAAAAGAAATGTTTGCGATATCGCAAGACACGAACATTATGAAAAATTTGATTATGCCAATATTCTTGAGGTCAAGCATATAACCCTGACCAATAAAGATACCGGATACAATGAGTTTTATAACATTTCTTTTAATGTCAAAAAATCCGGTGTCACGGTTGTTTATTCAAAGTCTCAAAGACTTTTGCAGGGTCTTGAGATGGCGATTATGAGAACACTTCCGAGCAATATGTGTTTGACCGAGGGACAAATAAGATTTAATGCCGAGGACATAGGCGAGGTATTGAGAAGCGATTACAGAAAAAGGGTAAGAAATCTTATCATATCGTTAACGGACACAGAAGACAAGCTCAGCCGCAGCTCGAAAAAGTATTCATCCGCCTTGAAAGGGTATGAAATTGACACCCAAAAGCTGAATAAATCACTTGAATTATTGGAGCTTGATAAGAGCCTAAAGAACAGAAAGCTCTCAAAGATGAAGGCGGAAGAAAAAGAAAAATTCGCTATGGCTATTCTTTTTTCAATGGATATTGACCTGAAGATTTTGTATGAGCCACAAGAGGACATAGGCGACGAGAAAAAGGATGTGTTAATCAGCTTAATAAGCCAAAACAAACCAAACACTGCGCAATTAATTTTGACAAGCGACCAAACGCTTGCCGTAAATTTGGACGATTGCTCATTATATTCACTATAAAAAAAATCACATTTTATATAATTCTTAGGAGGTTAGAGAGAGATGACGAATATTTTTACCCGCAACAAAGCATTGATTGCCTTTGTTGTAGCCCTTATGGTGTTTTGTCTTTTTATAGGCATTTTTACAAAGGGCGAAAAAGCCGAGGCAGCAAATGAGCTTACAGTTGATAGGGAAATCAACATTGCTCATGTGACGGACACGCACTATTATCCTTTGAGATATACGCACAATGACCATGACGAAGGTGAATTTGGAAGAATGATGGCAGGCGACACCAAAATTCTTATTGAAGCAAGTACGGTTGTAGCGGCTATATTCGAGGATATATACGAAAATGGCGAAGATTTGGATTATCTTATCCTATCGGGCGATACAACAAAAGATGCGGAGATAGGAAGTCATCTTGATATGGCAAACGGCCTTAGGTTTTTACAAAACAGAATTAGGGAAGATTATAACAACCCTAATTTTCAGATATTCACTCTCATAGGAAATCATGATATCTACAATCCTCATTCATATTCTTTTGGCGGAGACGGCATGCAAAAAGATGTCAGAACGGTCACAAGAAAGGATGTGAGCTACATATACGCTGGATTAGGATATCCTGAAATTACATATAACGAAATGATGTCCGACCCATATTTACACGATTTATTTACTGAAGACGGAGTGGATGAAAACACTTTTCTACCGTACGAATATGACACTGAAAGAGATACGGCTTTTATTGAATCCTCAAACGCCTCAAACCTTGACTTTTATTATCTTTATGAGCAGAGATATTCTTCTTCAGTAGACGATTATAAAGAAGGGGATTTGAGTTACATAGCCATAAATCACGATAAGTCATATGCAAAATTTGTAATAGATTCAGAAAACTCAAACGAAGAAATAGGTCATACCGCAGGGGGCAGAATAAGACAACATGTAATGGACTTTTACGAAAATCATGCGATAAACACCATTCCTGAAAGTTATACAATATTGGGTTCAACCCATAGAAACATATTGCCTCATTTCTCAAAACAAGCCAATATTCTGACTCAGTTCATAATAGAAGACTGGGTCAATACAGTGGACTTTTTTGCAGACCTTGGTTTGAGATATGTATTTACAGGACATACCCATGGATTATCAATAGCCAATCATTTGAGCTTTAATAACAATGAGATTTATGACATAGAAACTCCGGGCGCAGTATCTTTTATGGGAGGAGTGAGATACCTTACATTGGAGAGCGGAATGTATGGAAGCAACTATGCCGAAAACCTTTATTCTGAATTCAGCATGCTCAAAGAAATTGATTTTACAAATCTGTTTAACGACAATTACTTGAATAACGACTATATTGAAAGAAACAATCTTGACCAATTTATGGACGGTTATGTTTGTACCAACTTTAGCGAGTATGCAAAATATAGAATATATGAAAATGTGATTGACAATTATATGCTCAAATATGTATCGGAAGAATTCCTGTATGAAATAGCAGAGACGCTTCAACAGTTTGTCCCTGACAGTTTGGCCTTTATTTCTCTTGAGAACCTTAAAGTTATGGTTGACGACATAGTTCTTAACCTTATCAGCGAAGTGGAAGCAAAAATACTTGACGACTATGAATATCAGGGAGATAACTCTGCAATAGAGCACAGGCCTTTCCTTGCGTATGCCGAAGATTTTGTAAACAGACTCAGAGGAGTTGAACTCGACACTGAAGGCCATAATTTTGTGGATGTTTTCTTCCATTGTTATTACACTCAATTATCAGGGGACACATACAATTCGGTTGAAGAGATGCCCGGATGGTTGAGAGAATGCTTGGACAATCTTGCAAGCGGAGAGGTCGTAGGAGAAATATTAGATTTATTATTGAATGAAGAATATGGTTTTTATAAGCTGATAAGCGGTCTTTTGACCGAAGAATTGGATCTAACCGATAATTTAACACCAACTCAAGTAAATCAGCTCAACTCAATAGGTAAACTTATTGCCGGCAACGATTTTGACGCCACAAAAGTTAATCTTGACAAACTCATCTTAAGAGCGCTTCCATTTGTGGGAATGGACGACCTGATTGGAGATGAAGAATCCTTGCATGACTTTTTGGACCATATGCTTGAAGACTATGTAACCGATAGTCTTAAGATAGGCCTTGGGGAAATAGCCGAGGAATTAATGATTTCTTTTGCAACAGACACAGTTCCCAATACAAATGAGGAAGGCGAAGTTTTACACATAAAAATAAACGAAGAAGATGAGTTTACTTACACCACTGTCCCAAGAGAAGACAATCCGACAATTGAAAACGGAAAGCTTCCTAGCATGATTACATCGTCTTTTGGGGAGAATCCACAAACAGACAAAAACTTTGTATGGTTTACGGACAAAAGAGTGAACACAACAGAATTAAAGTATTGCTCAAATGAGAGTATGGCGGGAGCAATAACAGTATCGGGAGATTTTGACATTTACGCTCATACATATCCCCAAATCGATATAGGTCTTTTCTCAACATTTGGAATTGATGAAATAGGGCGACATAGCGTTGAACTTTCGGGTCTTCAGGCCAATACAACATATTATTATCAAGTAGGCTCTGCAAGTTTCGACTACTGGTCACCGGTTTACAAAATGACAACTGCTCCCGACACCGATACACCTTTTGATTTATTGGTTATAGCCGATGCGCAAGGTTATACGCAAAAAGCGTATGACAGAGTTCACCAAGTACTTGGAGATACGGATATGGTATTTGAAGACGATTTTGCATTCGTTATGAGTATGGGCGATGATGTGGAAAATTCAAGAAACATGGACCACTATAAGTATTATCTGAACACAAATCCTGAGTTTTT
>CAZVHD010000188.1:0-3949 GCA_964626765.1 uncultured Christensenella sp. | reverse complement strand
TTACAAAATCCGGGGTGACATCCCTGGGCATATGAACCAGGCTGTTTCTCACTATGCCTGTGCTTGTCACAATTATGACAAGAGCCTTTCCTGAATCAACAGGAACAACCTGCAGCGCCTTGATTTTTATCTCCCTGAGTCTGGGTGTAACAGCCATGGAGGTATAATGGGTTATCCGGGATATTATGCTTGAAGCCTGCCTTACAAGCTGCCCCAGTTCATTTATTTTTATTTCCATTGCCTCCTTTATGGTTCTTACCTCCTCGGGAGTCAGTGAATGTACTTTCATAAGTTCGTCAACATACATCCTGTATCCCCTGTCAGAAGGTATACGCCCGGCAGAAGTATGAGGCTGTGTCAAATAACCCATCTCTTCCAGGTCAGCCATCTCATTCCTTATAGTGGCGGAACTCAGTCCCAGTTCATGCTTTCTGGCAACAGTTCTCGAGCCTATAGGCTCAGCCGCCTTGATGTAATCGTCAATTATTACCTTCAATATTGCTTTTTTCCGCCTCTTGCTCAGCAGAAAGCATAACTTCTTTTATATCTTTAAGCCCGGCGTCAGTCGGAGCGAGCACTGTCAAAACAGCAAGAACAGCTTCACCGCCTGCGGCGGAAATATCGTTCACATTAACTTTTATGGCAAGCCCTCCGGCGCCTTCCTCCGCCCCTGTTATGGGGTCTGATGAAATGAGTATTCTGTTTTTAATTTCAAAAGACGCGCAATCCTGGGCAAGAGAAGACGGTACCTTGACCTCGTCTCTTCGCCTTTTTATTACATTCAAAACACATTCTTTGAGTTCGGGATTTGTGAGTTTGCCTATTTTCATACCTTTTATTATATCACATACCTATAATACTGACAAGTAATATTAAGGCGCGCTGACCGCTTTTGCAGTCCTTACTCAGACCGCATTTATAACGGATTTTTTTTACGCCTTATGAAAACTTATATGAATTTTTCTTTATCTTATTTCAAATCTTGGTTTTCAAGTACTTTGACTATTTCTCCGACAAATATTTTATGATAATCTCCGCCGCTATACAGGCTCTCAATACTTTCATCAAGAAAATTCTTGTTGTCCAGTGTGGAGTGATAAATCTTCTTGCATATAAACACAAGTCTGGATTCTTTATAATAGACCGTTCCATTTTCAAAAATCGGAGTAAGATTTGCTTCTTTGGCCTTGTCCGTATCCCGACCGCTCTTTGAGCCGCAAACTTTGTAAGCCGCCTTGTTCTCGCCTAAAAAACAAAGGGAGAAGTATTCTTTTTCTTCAACAAATTTCAAGGTATGTCTTGTGGGTCTTATATACGCAGTCGCAACATTTTTATGCCATAAAACGCCAAGCCCTCCCCAACTTGCTGTCATCATATTGCTGTCGTTTTCATCCCCGGCCGCAATAAGCATCCATTCCTCGCCTATCATTGTAAAAGGATTAAATTTCATTTTTTTGATATCAATTTCCTTATGCATATTCACCTCTCAATTATTTTTTATCATCTTTTATCATTTCAATCTGCTTTATAAACCAATCTTCATCTTGAATTTCAATATCCATTTTTTTTGCTTTTTCCAGTTTGCTTCCCGCATCCTGACCGGCTATGACAAGATTTACTGTTTTTGATACGGTATCGTTAACTTTTCCGCCTTGAGATTTTATGATTTCTGCAGCTTGGCTCCTTTTATAATTCTGAAGGCTTCCTGTCAGAACCACAACTTTGCCTGCGAATATTCCGTCATTTATCTCTTCTTCGGTTTCAAAACTTATACCCTTATCTAAAAGAGAATTTATGAGCTCTATATTTTTTCTGTCTTCAAAGAAATCAACCACGCTTTCTGCCATAATCTCACCAAAATCCTCAATTTCCACTATCTCTTCTTTTTGGGCGTTCATAATATTTTCTAATGTTTTGAATCGTTCTGTTAGACGCATTGCGGCTTTTTTTCCTATTGTGTTAATGCCCAGAGCGAATATAAACCTTTCAAGCGTAGTTTTTTTAGAGTTCTCAATGCTTTTCAAAAGGTTTTCAGCCTTTTTTTCCTTGAAACCCTCCAAAGACAAAAGTTGCTCTTTTTTGAGAGTATACAGCTTATCTATGGAATTTATGCCTAATTCGTTATAAAGCTGTTCAACTGTCTTTTCGCTCAATCCTTCAATATCCATACAGGCCTTGGTTGCAAAATGTGTGATAGCCGATATAATTCTTGGAGCGCAGTTTTCTGTGTTTTCACAGTACAAAAAAGCTCCCACTCTCTTGATTTTAGAATTGCAAGCAGGACACCTCTCAGGCGGGACGATATCCACGCTCTCGGGATAGTGCTCGCTGACTCCCATAATTTCAGGTATAACATCGTTACTTCGCCTAATAAACACTTTTGAGTTTATCTTAATATCCTTCTTTTGGATATCCAATATATTGTTTAGGGTTGCCCTTTTGACCGTTGCGCCTAATAGCTCCACGGGTTCAAGAACTGCAAGCGGGTTGATTTTTCCTGTACGGGAAACCTGCCACAACACATCTTTCAAAATGGTTGTGGTCTCCTCCGCCATAAATTTATAAGCCACCGCCCAGCGTGGAAATTTCTCGGTGAAGCCCAAAATCTGCCTTTCTTCAAGCTTGTCTACTTTCAATACCGCTCCGTCTATTAAAAAGTCAAGCTTAGGTCTGTTTTCCTCTAATTCTTTAAGCTTTTCGTAAACGCTGTCTATGTCATCTATTACAAAAAAAACATTGTCAATTTGAAAATTGCTTTCTTTCAAAAAAGCTCTTATATCCTGTTGAGATAGAAATTCTTTGTCTGAATATCCTACATTATACGCTATAAAATCAAGGTTTCTTTCAGCAGTGACTTTGGGGTCAAGATTTCTTACCGCTCCCGCTGCTGCATTGCGAGGGTTTTTTAGCGGCTCTTTTGCGGTTTTGTTGTATTTTTCAAAAACACTAAGTCGCATTATTGCCTCGCCCTGAATTTCTATAACGCCTTTATATGGTATAGTTAACGGAACTGTTCTTATGGTTTTGACTTGTGGGGTGACATCTTCTCCCACAATACCGTCTCCTCTTGTGGCAGCAGTTACAAGCTCTCCGTTTTCGTAGCTCAAAGAAAGAGAAAGCCCGTCAAATTTATGTTCCAGTGTCATTTCGGGAATATATCCTAAAAGCTTTTTTAGCCTTTGAAAATAGCTTTTTAAGTGTTCTTCGTCTTTTGCCTTGTCAAGAGAATATAACCTTTGCCTGTGTCTGTATTGCCTGAACTTTTTAAGAGGTTTTCCGCCTACTCTATGTGTGGGGGAGTCTGCCAAGATTATTCCGCTGGAGTTTTCAAGTTCCAAAAGCTCGTCATAAAGCGCGTCATATTCCTTGTCGCTGACGGTGGGGTTGTCCATTTCATAATATTCTTTGGCGTATTTGTTGAGCTTTTTTACAAGCTCTTTCATTCTTTCCATAATAAACCTCTTTAAGCCAATGTTATGGGAGCGTTAACCAATGAGAATTTTTTTATGCCAAGCCCTTCAAACGCTATTGTTGCAGTTTTGGCAACGCCTTGACCTGTCACTACAATAATTGTTCCCTCTCCGTATTTTTTATGCCTTATTTTTGCTCCTGTCACAAAACCGCCCGTATCTTTATTATATACCTTTTCCTTTTTTATTTGTATCTCAGGCTTGGGGTTATATGTAGCTTTTGAGGGCGTTGAGGGAAAAGCGCTGTCATAACTTATGTTTTTATAGTTTCTTTCAATTCTTGCCTCGCTTGTGTGGGGGATTTTTTCCTCTCTTTTTTCGCCCATTGCTTCGTATAGAAATCTTGAGGGGATGTAGCTTTGCATGCTGTTGAAGCGAAAACGATTTTGGGCGCAACTGACAAAAAGCCTTTCCTTTGCTCGTGTTATCGCCACATACATAACACGCCTTTCTTCCTCAATACCGTTTTCCTCGTTCAT
>CAZVHD010000187.1:0-3958 GCA_964626765.1 uncultured Christensenella sp. | reverse complement strand
TTAACTCTCTCAAGGTCTGCAAGATTTATAATTTTTCTGTCCTTC
Source organism: uncultured Christensenella sp. (assembly GCA_964626765.1). Taxonomy (GTDB): domain Bacteria; phylum Bacillota; class Clostridia; order Christensenellales; family DTU072; genus DTU072. The sequence goes on along the minus strand of CAZVHD010000187.1, from coordinate 3,913 downwards.
ATTTTGTACTTTCCTCCTCTATTAATACTTTGAGAGTATTGACTCAAGTCTGTTTACATTCACCTGTTTGTAAACAACATCGTCAATCATCATCGCAGGAGCCAATCCGCAGGCGCCTATGCATCTGGCAATCTCAAAAGTGAACTTGCCATCCTCGGTAGTTCCTCCTATGTTAACGCCGAGAATTTCTGTGAGTTTCTCTACTATTCTCTTGCCGCCTCTAACATAGCACGCTGTGCCCATGCAAACTCTTATGGTGTGCTTTCCTCTTGGTACAGTGGAGAAAAAAGAATAAAATGTGATAACTCCGGATACTTCAGAAAGTGAAAGACCCATTTTTTTGGATATAAATTTCTGCAGTTCTAGTGGAAGATGCCCGTAGATTTCCTGAGCTAAATGAAGCACTTGAATAAGACTTCCCTCTTTGCCCTTGTAAAGATCAATGATATTTGCAATCTCATCAAACTTTTCTTTTTGGCTCTTTTCTTCTGTTGAACAACAGCAACTTTGTACTGTTTTGCTACTCATTACATACCTCCTTGATAAAGCTTTATTTATAATAAACTTAAAAAAAAATATTTTTTTTAAGTTAATTAACTATACCAATAAAATTTCCATTTTATAAAAAATGGAAATCAAAGAACCGATTATTAATTTTTAATAATTATTCGTTTCTTTTCCGATTCAGTTTTCTTTCGTATGTGAGTTTTGTTTCCCCAGGTTCTTCTTATATTTTTCATTATATTATAAATTAATTATCAAATCAATAGCTTTTTTTAGATAAATTTCGTAAAAAGAAATAATTATGGAATTATATAATGAAAAGTTCGCTTTATTAATATAGATATATATATTTATATATTAAAAAATACTAATATATATTAAAAATAAATACTATATAATATATTTCAAAAATAATATAAAAGAACACCCAAATGAGTGTTCTTTTTGTTGTTGTTAAGGAAAATAAAAGTTTAAGGTTATCTTCCGATAACTTTTTCTTTTAGTTTTTTGAATGTTTTTCTTGTTCTATTGAATGTGTTTTGGAGATATTTGATATAGGTAATTTTCATGGGCTTTATTCTTACCGCCTTTCTGGATGCCACTATATCATATACAACATAGATGAAATAGGCTGTGATGAGTATGTTTATAGCGCCAAACACATACATCATTGCGTTATCATATGTCAAGACCTCAACTCCGGATGCGCCATATCCGCCCACCATGTAGACATAACTTGTGTTGATAAACATAAACGCCGAAAATAGTATCGCTGAGATATAAACTCTCTTATCACTTTTCGTAGAGGCATAAAGGAACATCATAGGTATAGCCATATACATTGTTATGGGGGTCATTCTGTTTGTAAAAGTAAACATCATTACTATTGAAAGCGCCCCTAATAAAAGAAGTTCCATTCTGTTTTTGTTTCGGAAGTATCCAGCCGCCACAAGACCAAGAATAAAGACTACAAAAAGGATTGTTATAAACAATGATTCGGTAGTTATCACTTCAAAGTTGTTGCCCAAAAGAGCCTGGAAGTTAAAGGCGTTCATTGTATAGAAATTGTTGTCTACAAAAAGAGAATTAAAGTACTGCGTAACTGCAATAAACGGGCTTCCGTCCTGAATTTCCAATAGATAGAACGGTGTGTTCAGGGCGTAGAAAAGACCAAATCCTACAACAAAACTGAGAATAATGGGCAGTCTCAAGTTCTTTTTGTTTATGAACTGGTTTATAACATAGAAAATCACAATGGGCAACATATATATGGCGTTCATTGAAAATGTAAACGCCGCAAAATATGACAATGCAACACCCCAAAAATTGTTTTTCAAGATAAAATACATCGTGAGCATAATAAGAAATACTGTGACTGATTCGCTCATGCCCCATAAACCTGACATGGAAAATACCAAAGGCAAAGATGCGTAAGTTATGCCAAATATCATTGTTGAAATCTTGCCAATTCTGTTGTGCAAAAGCTTATAGAGTATAACAATAACACCGATATCAGCGGCTATTGCAAATAATTTAATGAAAAATGTTGCAAGTACTGTAGAACCGTTGAAAAGCCTTGTTAAAAGACCCGCAACACTGAGTAAATAATAGAGCATAGGCGTTGATTCCATGGCGGCGTATGTCATAGAATACTTCTCGGCGTATGCCGCAAGGGTTGAATTCATATATACTGTGCCATAGTTGGCTATGAAGTTAGCCTGAGTCGCCTCCGCTTCCACATTAAAGCCCAAATAAGCGGTTTCTGAAAGTCCTGCAAGCAAAGAGCCTATGCCGGCTATAAGAAGTCTTATTAACAAAGCAAAGCCTATGACAAAAAGTATGGGAAGTTTCTTTGAATCCCTAAGTTTAGTAAGAAATTTTGATTCATACTGGTTTTCAAGACTTATATCTCTTCTGAGCAATATAAACATCGCATACCCAAGTATAAGAGTGAAAACTCCGCCAAGAACAATAAACAATATATTCTTGCTGCTTGCTGCTCCATAAATACTTGTTTCAAGCTCAAAGAATGTCATCACTTCTTTGCCGCTGTCGGGGTCCACCATCATGGGTACCTGACTCTTTTTGACTCTCTCTAAGGAAATGTCTCTTATTTTTACATTGGCGCTTACGGGGTTTTCTTCGCTGCCAACAAAAATAGCAAGCGATGAACTCTTTACGAAATCTGTTTTGAAATAAAAATCTTCAGTAACATCAGTAGTTGTTTCGCTTCTATGCAAAACAGGTTTTATGACACCTTCGTCAGTTTCTCCTATGTTAAAGTCTTTGTCTTCTAAAAAACCTATATGCAGTCCGTCAAACGATGTGCTGTCGCCATAAAGGGTCATTGAACTAATATTAAATGTATAGGTAACCTTATAATAGGCATTGCTTCTGAGCTGCGCTTCCTGAGCCACATATGCCCAGCCTGAGCTTGAAGTATCAATAGTCAATGTTCCATCAGCAATGGAAAATACATCCGCGCTTTCCGCTTCAGCGCCTGACCTCAGCGTCCAGTGCTCTCTTAATGCCGTGGTGTCCTCATATTCAAAATCACCGCCGGAAAGTAAATCTACATTCACACTGCCGCATCCTACAAAAAAAACTGTAATGAGCGCTAAAGTTAATATAACTAAAATTGTCTTCTTCATTTTATTTCCTCTTTAATGAAATACAACCATTCCCGTATTTAGGAATAGTTGTATTGTCATAAGCATTTTTGTTTCTAGCGAAAATCTTTTGATTTAATTTTTGCTGCCTTTCCTGTGCGGCCTCTCATGTAATATAGTTTCGCCCTTCTGACCTTTCCTCGTCTAACGATTTCTATATGGTCAATCTTGGGTGTATGAAGGGGAAATGTTCTTTCCACGCCTATGCCAAATGATAATCTTCTGACTGTGAAAGTTTCTCTTATGCCGCCATTCTTTTTGGCAATAACAAGACCTTCATATGCTTGCAATCTCTCTCTTGTGCCTTCGACGACTTTAACAAATACTTTAACTCTGTCGCCTACTTTGAAATCTGGGTGGTCTGTTCTCAACCCTTCCCTTTCAACTGTTTGAATAATGTTCATGACTTACCTCCGTTTCGTGATAACAGCATTCGTGCGAGGCTTTAATTTCGGTGATTTCTGTCACCACTCGTATAGGATTGCTGCAAAGTCTATATAATAATATCAAAATAAAGGAAATTCTTCAAGTAAATTAAGACAAAATTTATTTTTTCTTTGAAAATAAATAAAACTATAACAAATATCCTTATCAAGATGCCTATTGTTCTGATTGTAATCAAGTCTTTTGCCAGTTCGAAAGCCTTAGTTCCAACCCGCAAAAAATGCGTTTTTTATATGTTGTTTCTTATTATCGGTAATCGCTATAACATCAAATCTTATCACCGCAAATTGGAAGGG
>CAZVHD010000186.1:0-3959 GCA_964626765.1 uncultured Christensenella sp. | reverse complement strand
ATTTTTGGTATAAAGCATAAATAAAAAATCAGCATAAATTTTTATTTTTAATTGCTATGGGTTTTTGAGAAGTGGAAGTTATAATGAATATTAATGTCAGAAATAACCAATAATTTACTTGATTAATTCTTTTTATTGTTGTAGTATATACATATTAATTTGAACAAAGAGGAGATTTAATAATATGTTTGAAGGTGGAAGTTGGCCAATCTTGGTGATAATGGGAGTATTTTTTGTGCTTATGATAGTTATGACAATAGTGCCCCAAAGAAAACAAAAGAAGAAAATGGCTGAGATGCTCAGTTCTTTGACTGTTGGGGATAAAGTCATGACAATAGGTGGCTTTGTGGGCGTTATCGTTTCAGTTGAGGCTGATAATGACAGATATGTTCTTAACTTGGGTACGGAAGAGAGCCCCGTTAATGTAACAGTAATTAAAAACGCTATTCGTTCTAAACTCGACAATTAAAGCTTTTTAATAAACAATTAAAAAAATAGAAAATCCCCCCAAAAGAGGGGATTTTTTATTTTGAGGGTTTTCTAAAGTTTACCGCCAGTATTCCTGAGATGATACCTGCGACAACTCCCGTTAATAAGTCATACCAGTTAAAGTTTTTGAAGCTTATAGTGTTTTCCACAATTCCAAAAACAAGCATAGCTAAAAGAGTATAGAATACGCCGACAATTCCGCCTTTGATTGCTCCCTTTTCCTGTGACTTAAACCCGAAAAAACAGCCGCCTAAAATGCTTAATATCTTTATTATCTGATTTATTGGCATTATTACATTAGAATCAATAGTAAAGATTTTTACAACCAATGCTAAAATAAGTACGAATAAAAGAGAAATAATGATAGCTATTATGCAGGCTCTTAAGGTATCCATAACATTTGTTTTATTTATTGAGAGTTTTTTCATAGATATCCTCCATACAAATTAATTCTATTCAGAAAAAATCGTTTATATGTCAAGAGCGTTCAAAAAGCCTTGATTTATTTGAATTTTGCTATTATAATATTTACAGAAAAAATTTATAAAAAAAGAGGTCTATATGAAACATATCAATACGCTTTTCAAAAAATCACTTGACAAAAACCATAAGATTGGCTGTGGCGAGTGCCAATCAAGCTGTCAATCGGCATGTAAAACAAGTTGCACAGTTGGCAATCAGTCCTGTAAGAAAGATGAAAAGATACATAAAATAGAAAGACCATCCGAATAAATGGTTCATTATTTAGAACATAACTATTGCAATCAAAATTATTATTTCTTATTTGATGTGGAAAGTGGCAGTCTGCATAATGTAGATTATGTCGCTTTTTTGTGCGCGAAAAAAAGGTATGGAGAGCCTTTGAACGACCGGGAAGTTTTGGATTTTGAAAACATTCCAATAAAAATAAAAGAAGAAATATCAAATTCATTTGATGAAATGGAAAATATAGGCTCTTTGAACTCACCGCCCAGAATTAATAATTTTCATAAAAACGCTTTTACGGTCAAGGCGTTGTGCTTGAATATTTGTCACGACTGTAACATGAGGTGTTTGTATTGTTTTGCAAAAGACGGAAGCTATAATACCGCAAGAGATTATATGTCTTTTGAGGTTGCAAAAAGGTCGGTTGATTTTCTTATAAATAATAGCAGTACAAGAAAAAACCTTGAAATAGACTTTTTTGGCGGAGAACCTCTATTAAATCTTGATGTTATTAAAAAAACCGTGGAATATGCAAAGAAAGAGGGAGCGAAAAAGAAAAAAATCTTTAATTTCACCTTAACAACCAATTGTGTGAATTTAGATGATAGCGTTATTGATTATCTTAACCGAGAAATGGTAAATATAGTATTGAGTATAGACGGTAGAAAGATAACTCATGAGAGCGTTAGAAAGTGCCTTGATAAATCTGTAAGTTATGAAAACATACTGCAAAAAGCAAAAAGCGTCAAAAACATAAGAGGCGATAAGAGTTACTATGTAAGGGGTACATTCACTGCAAAAAACCTTGACTTTGCAAATGATATAATCGCTCTTAATGACGCTGGGTTTGACCAAATATCAATTGAACCCGTGGTTATGGAAAAGTCATCAAATCTTGCTATAAAAAAGGAACACATAAAAGATATAAAAAAAGAATATGAAAGGTTTGCAAATATCTATCTTGACAGAAGAAAGACCCATAAATGGTTCAATTTCTTTCATTTTATGGTGGATTTGGACTGTGGACCTTGTGTTAATAAAAGATTGACAGGTTGTGGAGCAGGTACCGAATATCTTTCAGTTAGTCCAACGGGAGATATATATCCATGTCATCAATTTGTGGGAGATGAAAATTTTGTATTAGGGAATGTTTTTGAGGGTGTGAAAAAACAAGACATTAGAAATGAATTCTCAAAGATATCAGTTTTGTCAAAAGAAAAGTGTCAAAATTGTTTTGCAAAGTATTATTGCGGAGGCGGATGCATAGCAAACGCTCACAAATTTGGAGAGGGGATGAAGGGAGTTTATGAAATCTCTTGTGAGCTTATGAGAAAAAGGTTGGATTTGAGTTTAATCATAGCCGGCATAGAAAAATTATCGCAATAATAATAAAAAAATAATAATTTATGGTTAAAATATCCTTTTATGTGTTGACTATATATAATAAAAGTCTTATAATAATTGAGATTAACATATGGAGGCAAGCTAGGTGAGCAAAAGAAAAGCAATCATTATACTTAGTATTATAGCAGTAATAGTTATCGGTCTTACTTTGTCAATTATACCTCTGAACGGTGAAGATTCTATTCAAATAGGAGACACAAATTACGACTTTTTTTGGATATCTTCAGCAATCAGTCAGGGACTTGACTTAAAAGGCGGTATGTACGCTGAATATTTAGCTGATACACAAGGTCTTTCCAATCCGGAAGGAGCTTTGGACGGCGCAATAAGCAATTTGGAGAGTCTTTTATTTTCCAGAGGATATGGAGAGGCTGTGGTCACGAAGCAGGGAGCCAATGAAATAAGAGTGGAAGTTCCCGATATTCACGAGACTGCAGAGCTTATGGCTCTGATAGGAAGACCCGCTGTTTTGGAATTCAAAGATAGCGAGGGCACAATCTGGATAGAGGGCACAAGACATCTTGAGGACGCTGTTGTATCACAGCAGGAAGGGCAATATGTCATAGCTCTTGAATTTAATAAACTTGGTACGGAGGCTTTTTCAAACGCTACTGAATATGTCTTAAATAATACCGAAGACAAGGTGCTTGAAATATATATAGATGACGAACTTTTTATGTCGCCCACTGTTAATGATGTTATATCAACCGGTAAAGCGATAATAACAAGCCCTGAATTTGCCGCCGACTATGAGTTAGCCAATGAATACGCCGTTAAGATTAAGGCGGGAGCAAGCGAGGTTCCCTTGACTCTCACAAGGTCGGAAACAATCTCTCCCACACTTGGTGAAGAGGCTTTGGAAAATTCAATAATAGCTGCGGCCATTGGACTTGCTATTGTATTAATACTCATGTTTTTATTGTATAAAGGACTTGGCGCTGCGGCATCCGTTGCTCTTATTATGTATGTGCAACTATTAATTTTGGCTCTTGCCATAGTACCATGGGTTCAACTTACGCTTCCCGGTATCGCCGGTGTCATACTGAGTATTGGTATGGCTGTGGATGCGAATGTTATTATATTTGAAAGAATTAAGGAAACCAGATTTTTGGGCAACCGCTCAATTCCATCATCGGTAAGAACAGGATTCCAAAAAGCTTTAATCACAATCTTAGACGCCAATATTACAACAGTTTTGGGCGCTATTGTTATGATGATTTTTGGAACTTCTGCAATAAGAAGCTTTGCGCTTATACTTTTGATTGGTATTATAATATCACTGTTTACCGCAGTATTTATAACAAGACTGATTATCAACTGTTTCCTTGCCATAGATGATGAAAATGAGATGATGTACGGCT
>CAZVHD010000185.1:0-4003 GCA_964626765.1 uncultured Christensenella sp. | reverse complement strand
CGCCTTGAACTTTATATTCCTGAAGGCTTTCTTTAATCATGGAAAGACCCTTTTTTATAACATTTATGGGCTGTCCTTGCGTTCTTAGATAAAGCTTTTTTATAACTTGCAAATTTTGGTCTACCGCTACAAAATTAGAACTGACCGACCCTATGTCAATTCCCAGATAACAACAATTCATCAGCTTTCTCCTTTATTTCTTTTTTTCTTTTGAGCATATCAACAAAGGCGTCTATTCTTGTCATATAACCCGCCTCTCCGGTCATTTCGTCCATAATCATTGTCATAACCGGAATGTTAAACTCTTTTTTTATGTCCGGCATAATGCTATCCGCTACAATTTCCGGCATACAGGTCAATGGGTATATCTGTATAATACCGTCATATTGCTGTCTTGCATAAATCACACTATGGCCAAGCGTCTCTTGGGCATGGCCTCCCACCGGAGTTTTGAGATACTTTTCCGCCTCTTTTTGAAAAAGCTGTTTTTTTCTTATTTTCAGCCCGCCTTTTACTATATGTTCGATTATCCAATCGCTTAAATATAGCGAGCGATTAACCTCTACTCCCATATTCCCAAGAATTTTATCGATGTTTATGTTGGTAAACGGCTCTATCAGCGTATAAATCTCCCCCACAAGACCTATTTTAAGAGGCTTATGGCTTTTATCCAAATCCAATTTTATGAGTTTGATTTTGGTCTTTTCAATAAGCTTATTGATTGCCTGATAGCCATACACATTTTTTATTTCCTGATGAAACTTATCCAAGATTTTGTCCGTTGAGCCTTTTACAAGCTCTCGGCACCTTATAATATAAGAAAGCTCTTCAAGCTTATCGGTAAGTTTAAGAGTTTTGACCGCCCTATAAAGAGGCAAGACTATTGAAGAAAGTTTTCTTTTTCCCAAAAGCTTCTTTATCTTTGAGATGAGTTCCTTTATACCTTTGTTGTTGAGCTCAAGACAGATTATTTCCACATTATAGCCCAAATCCTTGAGAATTTCCTTGTGCATCTCGGCATAATACCCGAACCTGCATGGACCGCATCCCCCTGTTATAACAATGGTGTCCGCTCCTTTTTCCATTGCCTGAATAAAGTTGCCTATATTTATTTTTAACGGAAGACAAGCCATTTCAGGCGCATGTTTTGCCCCGATTTCAAGGGTTCTATTACTGCATTTAGGCGGAATAATATATTCAATATCAAGTTCGTCAAACAAAGTCTTTATTAAGATATAAATATTTCCCATGTGCGGAAATGTCACTTTCATCTTGCCTCCTCCACCTTAGCATATCTAAAAACGCCTCTATTCTTGTATTTATACCGGCTTCGCCGGAGTGTTCGTCTAGCACCAAAAGACAAAAGGGTATATCGGTGTTTTTTCTTATTTTTCTTTCGCAAAGCTCCGCAATAAAAGAATCTATTCCGCATCCAAATGACATAATATAAATCATGCCGTCAATGTTTTTGTTCTTTGCAAAGTATAATGCCGAACCCAAAAGCTTTCTTCCAAAGCTCCAAAACAGTTTTTTTTCAAGTTTTTCGGCTTCCTGGTCAACTATCTCATGTTTAATCATTTCAGGAGTTATAATTTGAACATCCTCTTTTATAAGTTTTTTCATTAATGAAATGTTAGCGTATTCGTCATAAAGGTTATACATATGACCCATAACAGCTATTTTCAGTCCTTTTCCCTGTTTCGTGACTTTGTTTTCCAAAATATCGTTTGCCAAAAGGCCTTTTTCCATTTTTTCTATAAATCTTTTATGCTCTTGAATTGCTTTGTCAAAAGCGCTGTTAATCTTTTTATGCTTGTTTGTCAAATATCCGCCAGCCTCAAAAAAAGCTTCCCTGAGCTTAGTTTTTCCCTTATGCAGATTTATCTCGGTATCGATGATAGGCGGCAAGGCGGGAATTGAACTTTTTATCATATCCGGAAGACCGGTGAATTTGGGACAGATATATTCATACTTTTTTACGCTTCTAAGTCTTGGTATAAATATAAAATCCACTTTATTGCTCAAGTCAATGACATGAGCGTGAAATATCTTTAACGGAAGGCAAGCCTCGTTTATACAGTACTTCACTCCCAAATCAAACATCTTTTTGTTTGTGTTGTTTGAAACAACTATTTGGGCTCCCAGATTTTGAAAAAATGTTTTCCAAAGTGGCATGTACTCATAGTATAACAAAGCTTTTGGCAGTCCTATTTTTATTGGCAAAGTCATTTCTCCTGCAAGTTCTATTATGTTTACTAAGATGTTTTTTTATTCCACTACTTAAGCTACCGCTTTAAAGCTTCAATGAATATAAGTTAAATATAGCTTTATGAAAACTATTGTATTTTATATATATAAATCACTAGTAAAATGATTTGACTAATTTATAAATAAGAGTATAATATATTGGTGTTTGATAATAAACAAAATAATTTGACAGATATACTATTTGGAGGTTCAAATGAGTAAAAAATTGACTATTGACGGAAATACCGCGGCCGCTCATGTAGCTTACGCTTTCAGCGATGTTGCCGCTATTTATCCTATTACACCTTCTTCCCCTATGGCAGAGTTTGCCGACGAGTGGGCAGCCCAGGGAAGAAAAAACATATTCGGTCAGGAGCTTAGAATTGCGGAACTGCAATCAGAAGGCGGAGCGGCGGGAGCTGTTCACGGTTCTCTTTCCGCCGGCGCTATGACAACAACTTTCACTGCCTCACAGGGTCTATTGTTGATGATACCTAATATGTATAAAATAGCAGGAGAGCTTTTGCCTTGTGTTTTTCATGTATCCGCAAGAGCTTTGGCGGCTCAGGCCTTGAATATATTCGGAGACCATGCCGATGTTATGGCATGTCGTCAGACCGGCTTTGCTATGATTGCATCAAATTCCGTGCAGGAAGTTATCGACTTGGGACTTGTGTCGCATCTTGCCACCTTGAAATCTAAAGTTCCTTTTCTTCATTTCTTTGACGGATTTAGAACAAGCCACGAAGTTAGCAAAGTTGACGCCATTGATTATGACGAAATGAAAAAACTTGTAGACATGAAAGATGTAAAAGATTTCAAGTCAAGATCGCTAAATTCGGCGCATCCCATACAGAAAGGAACAGCTCAAAACGGCGATATCTATTTCCAAAATAGAGAAGCCTGCAATCCTTTTTATGAAAAGACACCTGAGATTGTCAGAGAATGTATGAAGCAAGTCAGCGAGCTTACCGGAAGAAAATATGACCTTTTTGACTATTATGGAGCAGAGGACGCCGATAAAATTATTATTATGATGGGAAGCGGCGCTGAAACAGCCGAGGAGACAATCGACTATCTCAACGCCAGAGGTCAAAAAACCGGTCTTTTGAAGGTTAGGCTATTCCGTCCCTTTGATGTCAAATCATTCTTATCTAAAATACCTGCAAGCGTTAAATATATTTCTGTTCTTGACAGAACAAAAGAACCAGGCTCTATTGGCGAACCTCTTTATATGGATGTAAGCTCCGCCCTTAAAAACAGCGGCATCACCGTTCTTGGCGGAAGATATGGAATGGGCTCAAAAGAGTTTACTCCCACAATGGTTGCTAGCATTTTTGCCAATATGGGTACTGAAAACAAAAATCATTTTTCTGTGGGCATCAACGACGATGTTAGTTTTTGCTCGCTTAAGCCTGTTGATTTCATCAACGCATCTCCAAAGAGCGCCATCAGATGTAAATTCTATGGTCTTGGCTCTGACGGCACAGTAGGCGCCAACAAAAACAGCATAAAAATTATTGGCGACCATACCGATAAATATGTTCAGGGATATTTCCATTATGACAGCAAAAAGTCAGGCGGTATCACAATAAGTCATCTGAGGTTCGGCGACGAGCCCATAAAGAGCGCATATCTTATTGACCAGGCGGACTTTGTGGCCTGCCACACACCTAGTTATATCTTCCGCTATGATATGCTCTCAAGCCTCAAAGACGGCGGAACTTTCCTGTTTAACAGCGTATGGTCTCCTCAG
>CAZVHD010000184.1:0-4036 GCA_964626765.1 uncultured Christensenella sp. | reverse complement strand
CGGTATGTTTGATTTTTGGGGCGTGGACGAAGACGGCATACCCCGTTTTAGCGACCCTACGGGTGATAGTGAAAAATGTTTTTATACCGGAAATATGCTGGTATTTGCTTTTAACCAAGCAAGATACAGTTCAAATATGGTTGCAATATACAGCGAGGAAATAAAAGTTGACAACAGCACGCCCGATGTAACTGAATTGATTGAATCCTTAAATGGAGAAATAGACAATAATTATGTTTATAACAATGAAGATATAGTTCTTCAAAATCCCGAATTTACCGATAGAGCGGCTATTGATTACTATTATTATTCGGTAACTGAGGGCGACCATCCCGAGGAAATACCTTATGGAGACGAGCTTAACGGATGGTCAAGACTCTTACCCGAACAGGATTTGACCATAAGCGGCAGCGAGTCGGTATATTATCTTTACGCCATAAACTCATTGGGAAAAGAAAGCAGCTATAATGGAGAAGTCTTTACTTTTGTAGTGGATACCCTGGACCCCAATTTTATAGTTGATTTTCCTCAGGGCGAAGGTTCTTCTCAGCAGACCACAATAGACGGAGAGTCCTATGATATTTTTACTTTCACATGGACTGAGCAAATAAGCATTGAGCTTTCCACGAACTCTGAAACCAGTGTGTATTATTGGTATTCTATTGATAACAGAGAAACCTGGATAAAATACAATCAAACTGCCATAGACGAGCCACAAACTACATTTGTGTATGACGAAGATATATACGCTACTATGTTTTTTAAGATGACAAATCAGGCGGGATATGAAAAAGAGCATATAAATCCTGCAGTTGTGAGAATAGATACTCAAAGACCGGACTTTTCTCTTGAGACAAATGTAGGTGGAAACCAATATGACGGTGGCGGACATGGCACAATTGATGTAGAAGGAAATATTCACGGACTTAGTCTTGCAGATACAAGCGGCGAGTGGGCTAGGTCATCGGTCACAATAGTAATAAGGCTGGATTCGGAAACAAGGAATACAAGTCCTGTACAATATCAGTATAGGGTGGTGACTGAAGACGGAGAAACGCCTTATATACAGACACCTTCAAATATAGTTCATAACGATACTATTACATTCACTACTGACAGAATGGACAATTTTGGGCAGAACAACGACGCCATAATAGTGGTTCAAGCAAGATGTCCTGCGAATGGAAAGATTTACACCGATGCGATAAGAGTAAAAGTGGACAAGGTTATCCCCGAATTTAAGCTTAATGGGGAGGTTTATATTTCCAGCGAATCCACGCAAACGGCTAAATTAGAATCAGGAGAATGGACAAACCAGGAAGAAGTTAGAATAACCATTGAAAGAACCAATTCGGTTCCCAATGTATCCGATGTTGATGTGGTATATTTCATTGATGATTCGTCATTAGAAAACCAATGGCCAATGCAAGGTTCAAATTATGGAATGATAACAAGCACAAAAAGCGAAACCTTAAGAGCTGTTGCAAGGACTCAATCTGGATTGACCTATGAGAGAACATTTGATGTGAATATAGATACAGTGTCGCCTGTCATTGAATCAGGAACAATAGTTCCCAGCGTAACCGAAGAACCTAATGTATATTATATAGACCAACCCATAACTTATAGAGAAGAAAATCTCAAGTCAGCTCAATATGTGACAAGAGCCGGCGATACGGTGGGATATCCTCTTTCTCAAGGTCATATTATTGCTACAAACACCGTGGATAACAGTGAGTACTCTAACGGATATGTAATGATTATTATTGAAGACCTTGCAGGCAATACGGCAACACTTGAATTTTATATGAGGCCGTTCAACCTTACTATAAATAATCTGACATTAAGCCAGGAAGACCTTGATACAATAGACAGATACGAAGAAGATTTAGATAATGCAAGAGGCATAGACGATTCCAGAAGAGCTTATTTTGAAAGTCAGATTATGAGACTTAGAGACAGGGAAAACACGCTTAGGCAGGAAATAGCTGGTTTTCAGTCTTATCTTGCTGGGCTCAGTCAAAAGGCAAGCTATGAGCTTAAATCTGATTATAAAGAAATGGATGAATATATAATGCAGTATAACAACTATTCCTTTCATGATCAGCAATGGATACAGGAAGCAATAATTGAAGGGGAATATTATAATCACTTTTTGAAACTTCAAGAAGAGTACGCCAAGCTTTCCAAAGAAATGGAAAGAGTTCATATGGTGGAGGATAACACTACATTACTACCGGCAATTAATGTTGTAGATGTCAACGATTATAACAATGTTCTTCAGGTATATGACGCTTATCTTGATCTGTCTCCAGACCAAAAATCAGCTTTTACTACTACTTTATTTAATAAGCTTGTAACTTTGAAGAGAAAATGCGAGAATTTATTATTGCAAGATGAGGATAGCGGAATAAAAATTGACGGAGAACTTGCTCCCGGCGCAAAGATTGAGGTTGTGAACTATCCTAATACTGTTGAGATTTATAACAATGCTCAATCCACAATCCTTAATTCTATACCCAGTGAGAAACCCAGAACAGTCATTAGCATAAATAAAGTAAGCTTAACCGGAGCTGCCTCGCAAACCGAAACCGGCGATATTGTAGTTACTCTGCCCATACCCGAAGAGTACTATAATTATGTCAGGTTTGCTGTTTATCGACTATCAACAGACGGAACGGTAACAGAGGTCAGCGGCGTCCACATACAGGGAGATGGAAAGACCGTACAGTTTTCTGATGATAATTTGGATACATATATCTTGACAACAAGAGCTAACATAGAGGTCAGAGAAACGACCACAGATGTATATGGAACATTCGGAGACATAGAAATTGATACTCAGATGCTTAACTATATTGCGTTTGCGACTATTGGCGTATTTGTAATACTCATAGTTGTGGTCGTAATAACATCGCTGAGAAGAAGAAGATTCTTGAACCATTACAATAAGGCTCACAAGAAATCCCTCTATAAAAAGGGCATACAGAATATACCTAAAGGAAACGATCCGCCCAGAGAGCATCCCTATAAAGAAGATAGAGTCAAGCACACCAAAAAACCGTATTAAAATTTGCTTTGCAAGAAAAAAGCAATTTGTTAAATGTCTATTCAATAAATTTTTATATTATGATATAATAAGGTATCATAATAAAAAGAAAGGAGAGAAATTATGTCAGTAACAACTCAAGCATTCGTTAATTTTTTTGCAGCAATGGGAACACTGCAGACCTATACCAAGCTTGATAAAAAGGCCAGAGAGCTTGCCGCCAAACAGGATATATCCGTAAGGTTCAAGGTGAAAGACGGACCTGACGGTGTTTTAGTATTTGAAAACGGTCTTGCTGAGGCGGTGGTCTATGAGCAAGGCGTCAAGACCGATATCGCGCTTTATTGTCCTAGCGTGGAAAAGTTTAACGATTTGGTGGACGGAAAAGGACAGTCTGTAATCCCATTTAAGGGGTTTTTGAAATTGGGATTTATGCTCAACAAAGATAGCGCCTTTAACAAACTCACAACAGACATGGCGGATATAATGAGAAAAAAAGAGTTTGAAAACAAAGAAGAGATGAGACTGAGTACGCTTTTGGCTTTTAATGCGATGGTAAGAGCGCTAGTACAGATTGGAAACCAGGACAATTTAGGTAAAATAAGCGCCCAGAAAATACCCGAGGGCAATATATCTGTTGAAATCAAAAATGAATATTATGTTACCGTAAAAGTTACAAAAGGTGAAAAAACACATATGGAATATATAGATGAAAAGTGTGAAAAGCCCAGAAGTAAAATGGTATTTGATTCATTGGAAACTGTAAAAGGCGTTATTGACGGAAAACTGGATGCAATGAGCTGTATAGCCCAAGGCAAAATAGCTATGAGCGGATACATTCCTATGCTCCAATATCTCAATAATATCCTTAATCTGGTTCCAAAATATTTGTCATAAGGAGTGAAGTAAGATGAAAGTTAATAAATATGATAATAGCAGAAAAATAATGGAAAGAGCAAACAAAGTCATACCCTGTGGCGTGTATGG
>CAZVHD010000183.1:0-4069 GCA_964626765.1 uncultured Christensenella sp. | reverse complement strand
AATGAGAAAGTTTTCTATAGATGAAGATAATAAAGGTATACCAAGGCTTATGCTGAACAATAAACCTTATTTTCATAACGGACTGCTTGATCAGGGCTATTGGTCTGACGGAATGTATACTCCGCCAAGCGATGAAGCAATGATTTTTGATATCAGCCTTATGAAAGAAATGGGTTTTAATATGCTGAGAAAACATATTAAAATTGAACCGCTAAGATGGTATTATCATTGTGACAGATTGGGAATGCTTGTCTGGCAGGATATGATAAACGGCGGAGGGAAATACAATCTTTTCACTATAGGCATAAAACCGTTTCTGGGCATAAAAATGAATGATAATAGATATAAAGCATTTGCGCGAAAGGATAAAAAAGGAAGAGAAGAATTTTATGAAGATTCTGAAAATGGAGTGAATACAAAGTATTGTGATGTTACCTTTTTGCAAAGAAGTGAAATTAGTAAAGAAGAATACGCATCTTATGCTGTGTTTACAACTTATGAAACTGAATCAGAGGGTGTCATAGGCGATACAAAGTATTACCAAGTTATTGACGGCGATGAAAGAGTTCCGATAACCCAAGAGCAATATGAAAAGATGGAAGAGAATTTTGATGTTTATGTAAGGCCGGGTTTGAATACATACATATCTGATGAGATATTTGACAATGTCACATCCAAAGACCCTACTCCTCTTATTCTCTATATAGTGGTATTGTTTTTTGTTCTGGTATCTATGGCGGCTTTCCGTTCGCCTGCAGTTGCCCTTATGCCTGATATGACCCCGAAACCTTTTCGTTCCCAAGCAAACGCTATCATAAATCTTGCCGGAGGCGCGGGCGCAGGCGTGGCATTCCTTATTTATACTATATGGTTTGCTTTTAGACCTCACCCTTATGTGGAGATATTTGCCACTATGGGAGCGGCTATGGTTATTATACTTATGATATTCTTAAAGCTGGTGAACGAGCCCAAATTGGTTGAGGAAAAGCAAAAAATGTGCCAGGAATATGGCATTGTTGAAGACGAAGTTGACGAAGATGAGAAAAACCAGTCATCCTCAGAAAAAAGCCTGACCAAGAAAAAGAAAACCATAAGCCTTTTACTTATTTTGGCCTCAGTGTTCTTTTTCTTTCTTGGCCACTACTCAATACAAACTAATCTTTCGGTTTACGCAACAAGAAATTTGTTGTTTGAACCCTCTGTCGCCGGTATAATTACTGCGGTAAGCATGGGTGTGTCAGGAATTGCTTTTATTCCCGTAGGCTATTTAGCAGTCAAAATTGGCAGAAGAAAATCAATTCTTATCGGATTTGCTCTTACGGCGATAGGTTATTTCCTTAATTTCCTTATAGTTCGTCCTGATGCTACAAGAATATTGTTTGCGTTGTTCTTCCTTATCGGCGGAATTGGCATGGTTGTAACCAATGTTAATACTTTCCCCATGGTAGTCGAATTGAGTAAGGCCAGTGAAGTTGGTAAATATACCGGATACTATTATATGGCGGCTATGTCAGGACAGGCAATTTCACCTTTTTTGGGCGGTTTGTTTATGAGTATCCAGTCTTACTATTTGTTCTTGTACGCAGCGGTTTGTATATGCATAGGAATTATTCTTATGGTACTCGTTAAACACGGCGATTCCAGACCCCCCGTTCCAGATAAAAAGAAGAAAGAGCTTGTAACTGAAGCTGCCGACGGTGGAGAGATAGCGGCGGAGTTAGATAAAGATGTTGATAATGAAACGAAAAGAAAAGAATAAAAATGTATAGTAGTTAATTTTTTGCCCCGCTAGATTATTATAGCGGGGTTTTTTATATTAAAAGATAGATTCTTAAATAACGAAAGATAGTTCTATTGCAAAAAATGATAAGACTGACTTTTCTTGCTGGATTTAAGTAATTGTATTGCATATGCTTTTTTATATATGGTATAATTATTCATAATAATGGTTAAAAAGGAGCGATTTTATGGCAAAAATACATTTAGCGTTTAGATTTCATATCAATTTTTATCACTCTTATAGAGGAGATAAGCCTGATGAAGAAGGTTTTGCTAAGGACATGAGAATTATAAGATATATTCTGGATATTCTGGACAAATTCAATAATAAAGGCATTCCAGTAAAGGGTACATGGGACAGCGAAAACTATTTTTCTCTTGAAAAGCTCATTCCCAAATATTGTCCGGACATTTTAGAGAGAATAAAAAAGAGAGTGGATAAAGGCATTGATGAAATGGAAATTATGTCATATAACAACGGTTTAGTTTCCGCTCATACCGAGGAAGAGTTTGACCTTATGATGCAAAAGACTTTGTCAAACTCAAAAGGTTCGGGATTAAAAGATTTATTCAAGGAATACGCTCCTGTTGTTAGGAGTCAGGAGTGCATGATGACACCGGCTCTTGTGCCTTTATATAAGAAGCATGGAGTGGAGGCGATAACCCTATTTTATAGTAGCATACCATTCAACGGTTTTTCAAATTTTGTGCCTGAGTTACCCACGGAAAAAAGATACAATCCTCTTTGGTATAAGCCGGAAGAAACTGAAGACAAGATAATTGTAATACCTGCAGTGGGAGTTGCCGATGTCTTTGACAATCATGGTATAAAAGCTTATGTTAAGAGATTGAGGAAAATGCAGCTCAAAATGCAAGAACCCAAAGACCTCTTGTTGCTTGTGGATATGGATGCCGATGACGACTATTGGAGAGGATATCTCAACACATATCTATCCGAGTTTATTTTGAAAAGCAAAGAAAAGACACTTTGGGAAGGCGGACTTAGTCATATGATAAAACAGGTCAAAGATTTGGATTATGTTGAATTTGATACGCCTTATAATTACTTGAAGTCACATTCCCCGGTTGGAGAAGTTAACTTTACACAAGACACCGCAGATGGAAGTTTTGACAGCCTTTCTCCTTGGTCTGATAAGCTTGATAACGCAAAATTATGGACGGGCATAGAAAGAGCCAGAACTTTTTGCGAGTACGCAAGGTCAATAGACAAAAAAGCTGTAGAAAAGGACATTAAAAAAGCCGTGGAAAAGAGAATTCTTACGCTTTCCACAACCCACTTTGGTCTTTCCACGCCTGTTATGTGTGTACCCAGGCTGGAAGTGGCCTATCAATCAGTTAAAGATTGTGTAAAAGAGTCAAAATCTATTTTGGAAAAGGCAAAAAAATCCATTCAGCTTCAGGAAAATGAGATAAAGGCAATTTTTCAAGACAAATACTTTAATGACAAAGCTAAAAACGGCTTTATAAAGATGAAAATAGATAATAAATTGGATGCTGAAAATCTGTCATTGACCGACGGAGAAAAGAAACTTCCTAGCTTTTTATATAACGGATTGGAGGGAAGAGAATTAAGAGCGGTCGTAAACACAGATAAAAAAGAAATCAGCTTAAAAGTTGAAAAAGAAAAAGTCAAAGACGATTTCAAAAACATGGCAATAGTCAAAAATTCTATTTCAAATAAAGATGTGGCGGTAAAAGCGGACGAGAACGGAAATATAGGTATATATTACAAAGGAAAGTTATTTACAGACGACAATTCAATGCAATTTTGGGTAGACTATGACAACGAAATATATAGCTGCCAAACGGCGGAGATTGTAACACAATATTTGGGTGGCGATACTTGCGCTCTCATAAGAAAAGGACAATTTTGCATAGGCAGAAATCTTAACAACCAAATAAGGTTTACACAAAGGTTTACAATAAATGCAAATCTTCCTTATGTATATGCCGATGTTGAAGTGGTCTATCCCAAGACCGAAAATTATAAAGCGGAAAAACACAAAGCAAAGAATTTGAAAAGAGAATGGGACTCACGATGGAGACAGGTTGCGCCTTTTGAAATTAAACCTTCATTTAGAGGAAGCGATAATGAGCCCATAAAAGTCCACAAGCATAATTTCTTTGGAAAGGTCAGTAATTATAGCATAAATTATGGTACTTTTTCAAAGAACGAGGAAATAGATTCTATGAATAATGCCATAACGGCGGGATGGGTAGCGGTTGCCAACAAAGAAAAGGGGCTTTTATTGTCTCATGGTATTGACGC
>CAZVHD010000182.1:0-4142 GCA_964626765.1 uncultured Christensenella sp. | reverse complement strand
CTTAATCATGATGAAACAAGTTTGTCGTATTCACCTGCAAAGGGTTATACAGATGCGGGTACATACAGCATAACCGTATCAAGCAGTCAAACCCAAAATTATAAATCTGCAAGTAAAGAGTTTACTCTTGAAATAAAGAAGGCCTATTTACACATAACAGCGAACGATAAATCGAAAATTTATGGAAGCAGCGACCCTGATTTTACATATTCACAAACAGGTTTATGTTCGGGTGACAGCATTTCGGGTGAGCTATCAAGAGAATCAGGCGAAGATGTGGGCAGTTATACAATAAATCAAGGCACATTGTCAGCAAGTGATAATTATAATTTAAGTTATACATCGGGAACATTTACTATAGATAGAAAACCGATAGAAATAACATCTGATGACAAGAGCAAGGTTTATGGTCAGAATGACCCTTCATTAACTTATAGCATAACAGATGGTTCTCTTGTTGATGACGATTCTTTATCAGGAACTCTATCAAGAGAATCAGGTATAGAGGTAGGTACATATAGTATTAATCAGGACACATTAACAAATGCCAATAATGACAACTATGATATAGATTATATTGCAGGAGAGTTTACAATTAACAGAAGAAGCCTGACCATTGCGGCGCTAAGCGCAGACAAGACTTATGGAGAAAGCGATCCTGATTTTGAATATGAATTGATTGCGGGCACTCTTGTTTATGGAGACACACTAAATGGAGAACTTTCAAGAGAAAGCGGAAATGACGCAGGAACATATAACATCACTCAAGGCACTGTAAATAATGATAATAATGATAATTATGATATAGGTTTTGAGGGTAATACATTTGAAATTGAGAAAAAATCCATTACCGTTACGGCGGACGATATTGATATAGTTTATGGCCAAGAGCCTGAGTATACATTCTCATATACCGGACTTGTAGGATCGGATACCCTTACTGACAGCGCCACATCACCATATAACAGATATGATGATGTAGGAACATACGAAATCACGGTTAACTCAAAAACATACACCAATTACAATGCTTCATACGAAACAGGAACACTTACCGTAAACAAAAAAGAAATAACAATTTCCGCAGATGACAAGAATATAATTTACGGCGACGACGCTCCCGATTATACAATCACATACAGCGGACTTGAGAATGATGATTCCCTCTCTGATACAACAAGTTGTGATTATGAAAAATATGATAATCCAGGAACTTATAGCATAACGGTAGCTGAAAGAGAGTATACAAATTATATTCCAAATTATGAAGACGGAAATCTCAATGTTGCCAAGAAAGAAGTAACCATAAAGGCAGACGATAAATCTATTACTTATGGAGAGAACATTCCTGAATTTACATTCACATATACCGGACTTATAAATGATGATACATTGACAGATACCGCATCCACCATATATGAAAGATATGATGATGCGGGAAGTTATGATATTGATGTAAATGAAAAAACATACACAAATTATTCGCCGGTTTATGAAAAAGGTACCTTAACCGTCAACAAAAAAGAGATAGTAATAAAAGCCGATGAAAAAGTGATAACATATGGAGATGAACTTCCTGATTATACGGCAACAATAGAAGGGCTTGAGAATAATGATATCCTTGATGTGAATATTTCCGTAGATTATGACAGGTATGATGACGCGGGAACTTATGAGAATTTAATAACAGTAACAGAACAAACTTATACAAATTATGAGCCAAGTTATGAGAGCGCTGATTTAATAGTAAATAAAAAAAGTGTGACAATTTCAGCAGATGATAAGAATATAACATACGGAGAGGATGCTCCCGCATACACCATAACTTATACTGGACTTGTAAATAATGATACCTTAACCGATGAAACAAACTGCGATTATAATAAGTATAACGATGCGGGAAGTTATGATATCACAATAACTGAGAGAACATATACAAACTATACTCCTGTATACGAAGATGGCAGTCTTTATGTAGAGAAAAGAGCATTTACGGTAGAGGCGGATGACAAAGATATAATTTATGGTGAAGCGATTCCTGAATTCACATTCACCTATACAGGGCTTATTAATAATGATACAGTAACAGATACTGCGTCCACGCCATATGAAAGATATGATGATGTAGGAAGTTTTGCTATCAGTGTAAATGAAAAATCATACACAAACTATTCAGCAACATATATAGAAGGAACGCTTACAGTTAGCAAAAAAGCGCTTACAATAAAAGTTGATGATAAATGTATAGAATATGGAGAGCCAGAACCCGAATTTACATTCAGTTACACCGGCCTTGAAAATAATGACGAACTTAATGATACCGCTTCAACAGATTATAATCAGTACGATGCTGTAGGAACTTATTCAATAGTAATTAATGAAAATAGCTATACAAATTATATTCCCGAGTTCGAGAACGGGGAACTTACTGTAGTAAAAGGAATTACTGAAATTATTGGCGAGGAAACACAAACTCATACATATGACAAAACAATGAAACTTCTCAATGTATCCTTAAGTCATGATGAAAGCGAGCTTAATTATTCGCCTGAACAAGGTTATGTGGATGCAGGAGAATATATAATCACAGTTACAAGCGATGGAACCGAAAATTATACAGCTGCAAGCAAAGATTTCACGCTTGTTATAGAACAAAAAGAAATATTTGTTGATGCTTATGAGCAAGAAAAAGTATATGGTGAAAGCGATCCTGAATTTAGTTATGATTATACAGGGCTTTATAGCGGGGACAGCTTAACAGGCAGTCTTGACAGAGAAGAAGGCGAAGCTGCAGGAGTTTATGAAATAAATAAGGGAACATTGACCGCAGGTGATAACTATAAAATAGTTTTCACTAAAGAAAACTTAACAATAATCGAAAAAGAAATAACTATTACAGCGGACCCGCAGACCAAAGTATATGGTGCTGATGACCCTGAATTTACTTATACAATAACAGAAGGCGAACTTATTGGCGATGATATGCTTCATGGAGCATTATCGAGAGAATCAGGAATTTATGTAGGCGAGTATGAAATTACTATGGGAACGCTGAATAACCCGAATTATGAAATAACTTTGATATCGGACTATCTTACAATAACAAAGAGGCCAATAACAATAACCGCAGATGATATGTCAAAGATTTATGGCGATGAAGATCCTGCGTTGACCTATCAGATAACTTCAGGAAGTCTTGCATATGATGATACAATCGACCAAACGATTGAAAGAGAATCCGGAGAAGATGTTGGCGTATATAACATAAATATTATTGAATCTGAAAATAATAGTTATGATATCAGTTATGAGGGCAATACATTTACCATTAATCCAAGACCGATAACAATAACCGCCGAAGACAAAACAAAGATTTATGGTGAAGATGATGAACCCCTTACTTATTTAATCACAGAAGGCTCTCTTGCATTTGATGATGAATTAAACGGCGATATCATAAGAGAAACAGGTGAAACCAAAGGCCATTATAATATATTGCAGGGAACTTTAACAAGCGAAAACAATACAAATTATGATATAACCTATATAGAAGGCGTTTATCAAATAAAGGCAAGAGAAATAACAATAAAAGCGCAATCAAAGAGTAAAACATATGGAAATGCAGATCCTGAACTTACTTATGAAATAACCGAAGGCAACCTTGTTTTTGATGATGAGATAATTGGTGAAATATCAAGAGATGATGGTGAGGATATAGGCAAATATACTATAAGGCAAAATACATTGAACAATGAAAACAATCCGAATTATGATATATCTTTTATAAGTAGAGAATTTACTATAAATAGAAAACCAATAACTGTTATGGCTGAAGAAAGGAGCAAGGTATATGGTTATAATGACCCTCCGTTTACTTATCAGATAACAGTCGGCAGTTTGGCTTTTGATGATACGCTAAGTGGAAAACTTGTAAGAGAGGAAAATGAAAGCGTTGGAACTTATGAAATAATGCAGGGGACACTGACGAATGATAATAATCCGAATTATAATATAACCTATATTAGCAATGATTTCATTATTACACCGAGAGCGATTACCATAAAAGCTGAAGTTACTACAAAACACTATGGAGATGATGATCCTGAAATAGATTTTGAAATTACAAATGGAAGTATAGCTTA
>CAZVHD010000181.1:0-4149 GCA_964626765.1 uncultured Christensenella sp. | reverse complement strand
GATTTTGATGGTGAAAGTCGCCAATTTGCGCCTCCCGAAGAGGAATTTATTGAAGTTAGAAATACAGTTCCTATAATAGGCATAAGCACAAAGATTCTTGTCGAACTTGAGGCGGGAAGGTTTTACGACGATAGAAATCTCATTGAGGAACCTTTAGCTAGTATTTTGCAAAACGCCGGCTTAGGCGAGGTCATATCCTCCATTATGCTCACTGTGTCAAATGACCAAGATATGGTTTTTGAGATAGATGTCAAAGCAAATATTAACCTTATGAGCATTGAAAATATTGAATTGCAATTGATATTAAGCAACTGGGAAAGCGGACAGAGGTTTGCTAGGATTAATGTAAACGAGGGAAATCTCTTTATTGACATCAGAGATATAGGCGGGGACAGAGTTTATATTGCTGACGCTTTGGATATGATTTTGGGAGAAGAGGAAATTCAGAATATGTCTTATCCTCAGAACTCCGCAAGCAGTCTCTTTAATCAAAGCGGACTGGGCAATGACTTAACCCTGAATGCAATGATAAGAAGAGAAGGTTTTTATGTGCTTGCCAAGAGAGCTTCTTTTGACGCCCTTTTGACCTCGTTTAATTTCAATAATTTTGAGATATTCCAAGAATTACACGCAAAGATTTACGCCATACCTGAAAACAAGAGTATGACAATAGGTATGGAACTGGCGATGGGTGACGGATACTTGAATGAAACAGATATGGATAAAACTCTTGCGCTTGGTGTCTCCCTCAACGGGATAAGACTTAATTTTGAAAAATGGGCAACGGACACCTTAATAGTGCCTCAAAGGGTCAATTATATCCTTTTAGATAACATAAACAGCATTTCCTTTGGCTCTCATCTTAATTTGACATTGGAAGACGAAAAGGGTATCTATGACTTTACCAAACTGCTTGATGAGATGCTTGGGGACATAAATCCCTTTGCAAGAACTCTTGCGCCGATAATCGCTCTTGAAGAGAATATGGGCGAGACTTTATATTTCGATATAAATGTCACTATGGGACTTGAGGATATTCTGGGCGATATGCAAATTATGCTGGATATCTATACGGAAGACAGAAGTTTTGAAATGCTGTTGACTTACATAAAAGGCGACCTTTATGTGGATGCTTCAAACATAGGCTTAGAAAAGATAGTTCTTCATGATGTTCCCGACATAATTTCAATATTCATGGAGGGAGAAGAATCGCCAGAAGGCAGTCTTGCCAATAATGCGTATAATAATTATTTATATTATGATTCCTTATTTAATTCAACAGTAGATCCGGTTGAACTTTCCCTTCAGGAACAAATGGAAAGAGTTACAGCGCTAGTTAAGATAGCTCTTGATGAGGAAAAAGGTCTTTCCGTAATGCTGGTGTCAGGCATGCTAAAATCGCTTATGAATATGCTTGGCGTAGATTTAGAAAGCTATATTGATGGTATTATTGAGCCAAATGTCGAGGTAGGCGTTGATAAAAATGTAAAACTTGGCTTTGTATTAAATCTTGAATCTGCGGAATTTGATAATTCAGACCTCATTTATCTCAACCTCTTACTTGAAGACGCCGAGGGCGATAAAATGGAAGTATGGGAAGAATGGCAAAGAGATATGTCCGAAGCAGATAGAATAAAACTAAGAAATTATCAAAAAGCTGAAGCCTGGCAGATAGTATATAATGAAGCAAGCGGCGAAGAGCTTCTGGAAATGGATGAAACGCTTGATTGGGTAATGGAAAGATATCCCGACCATACGCATAAAAAGAAACTGGCAGAGGCATGGGATAAACTAATTAATGACAGACAGACTGCAAACGCCATATTTATGGACGCTCTAATGCATGATGACGAAGTTACCGCTAGAATGCTAGCATGGGATAGATTAAGCGAGCTTGTTTCGGGAGAAGAGGCTCAAACCATTATGGAAGATATTTTTGTGGCGCTTAGTCAGGAGGCCGAATACAGCGAAGCATGGACCTTATTATATAATAATTCCTCATTGGAAAGCGACCAGAAAACGGCTATGGAATCTATTCTTATCACGGTTATCAGTGAACATCCAACCTGGGATGATAACAGACAAAAAGCCGAAGCTTGGCAGAGGTATCTAGATTCTTTGGAGCCTTCTCATCCTGTTTGGGATTTAATTAACAATGTATTAACTCATGAATTAAAAGGAAACCTTTTCACAGAAAAGGATAAAAAGTCTATGGGCTGGTTAAGGTTGATGCAGGAGCATTATGATGATGTAGAGGAGTATCTTGAATTTATAGAGGCCTCTCTTGCAAATGATGATGAAGCCTTAAGAGCATCAGCTTGGGAAGCTCTTAAAGATTATGAGAATGAAAGAATAATCTTGTTGGAAGAACTTTTGAATGACCCCGAAGACGGCCTTTATAAGGAACTTGAGGACATAGAAGACGACATTGAAGAGGCAAGCGGACCTGAGGAGCAGGAACCGTTGCTTGTTGAACGCTTAAGAATTCTTTCTGAAATCAACGATGCTGAGATAGCTATACAAAATATAGAGATATCTCTTGAGGAGATGGACGACCTTGAATTAGAGCAAACAGGCACCTCAAACCAGATGAAAGCAAAAGCTTGGGATATGTGGAGACTATATTCTATAACTCTTGATAGAGTAAATCTTATGAGCGCCATACTGAAAGGCGAAGCATGGGACTATATGTATGACCTCTATGACGAGCTTAATTATTCCGAGGAGAAGGCTGAGATGGAGAGCACCATTGACGCTCTTGACCCCGATGAATACGATTTTGAATTTTTAAGAAAAATGGATGCTTGGGATGATTTGGAACAAAGCAGATTCTCAGATTCAGTAGGCTGGATGCAGGCTATTTTGGAAGATGATGATACTGTCACAGCGGCTTTTGATACCCTTTATGGCGAGGCGGTTGAAAGAAGTCAAGATATGGCGAATATAGCGTTGGGTCTTGATTTCTTTGGAGAAGACATAAATGTTAAGTTTGCAAACGAAACTAAATACACTGATCCCTCAACAGGGGAGCTTGTATCCACTATACCCGAACTGTTTACAAGTCAGGAAAAAGAAGATTATAAAAAATATGACGAACTGAAACTCTATATGGAATTGAATGCCAGTCTAGAGAACTCGCTTGAAGAAGGAAGGCTGGCCATAAATGATATTCTTGCCTTGTTCCCCGCAGTCGGCGGAATAGAAAGCGCCGTAAGGTTTACCGAAGGTCATTCTCTTTATGCCGAAATGTCAGGAATGATAGGCATAGATTTTAATAAACTCTTGAGCGATGATGTAGAAGATATTGACGAAGCGTTAAGAGGCGAAATCACATTGACATATTATATTTTGGATTATGAGAACGAAGGTTCGCCGGAAGAATTCAAACAGGTTATTCTAAATGTTTGGATAATGGGTACGGATATTTATATTCAAGGCGAACTCTTTGATAGTGCCCTTAATCTTCATATACCTGACATGCATTTGACAAGGATGCTTTTGAATCTTGCTGGATTAAGTGACGAAGAAGTCGAGCTTAACCCCTTTAACAGCGCGGTTTATAATGCGATGCCTGAGTATGTTGAGCAACAAGAAGAGCAAGAAGAGCCTATAGAGAACCCCTTTGAAGCTCTTTATAACGCAGCTGACGAGGGTTCAGGCGCAAGTATCCTAGAAGCTTTCTTTAGAATTAACTCACAGGAAGCCGGACTTGTTTTGAGCGCTGCTTTGATGTCCGAAGTCTTCATGCTGTTACTTGACCCTGATGTTGCAAGCGATGAATTCCAAAATATAATTGATAGGATATTTACCGAAGGTAAACTGGGAGTCAATTATGACGATGATTTCAATATCGGTTTGGAGCTTGAAAAGGTCAGAGAAGAAGACGATGAAAATGTAGGTTATAAAATAGATTTTTCTATGTTGCATGATACTGTTATCAATCTTGACGGCGATACTTATGATGATTTTGTTAATGAATATGAAGACGATTATTATGCGGACATTTTTGACGAATGCTATACTATTGATGAAGTTGTTGACAGGTTCACCATAGGAATTTCTTTAACCATGGAAGCCGACTTCATAAAGCATATTCTTGACTGGAGCACTCTCTTTAGCGTTCAGGAGTTACCGACTATATTCCAGGTG
>CAZVHD010000180.1:0-4153 GCA_964626765.1 uncultured Christensenella sp. | reverse complement strand
AAGGTCTCACTAAGACACCCGTCTGTTTTCCGTTTTCTTCTCCAAATACTGATTTATTGGAGTGTTTGATATGAAAATCATATACATTCTTGAGAGCGTTTCTTATCGCTTCAAGCTGTGACGAGGTTATCTTTTCATAGGCTAAATCTATTTCTTCTTTTGTGACCTTTACAGTTTGTTTGTCTATATTCAGTTTGTCAAATTTTCTTGTTAATTCAAAAAGGGCGTCATTCCCTCTTTTTTTGATATCCCGAAGTATGTCGTCAACCGTTTTCTTGATATCTGAAAATTCCAGTTTGGACTGGTTAAGGACTTTTTCTATGTTATCATCAGGATAATTGTATATCTTAAGCATCTTCTTTAGTTATGACCTCCTTAATACAAGTTACTAACGGTCTTATTATATCACCTTTTGTTTTCAAACTCACCTTATTCACTACTAATCTTGCGGAAACTTCTGCAATTTCCTCAAGGATTGATAAGTTGTTTTCAGCAAGAGTCTTTCCGCTTTCCACAATGTCCACAATAACATCGCTAAGACCTATGACAGGTCCCAACTCAATGGAGCCGGAAAGCTTAATTATTTCAATATTTTGCTGTTTTTTGTAGTAATATTTCTTTGCTACATTCACAAACTTTGTCGCCACTCTCAATGGGTCAACAAACCTAAAATCACTATTGGCATATCCTGCCACGCAAAGTTTGCATTTGGCAAAGCCTAAATCCAAAAGCTCATATATATTTCTGTCCTCTTCCATAAGCGTATCTTTTCCGCATATGCCTATATCTGCCACTCCATGTTCCACATATGTGGGAACATCAGCCGGTTTTACCATAATAAAGTTATAAAGACCGCTGTTGTCTTTAAGGATAAGCTTTCTTGTCGGGTTTTTGACCTCGTCGGCCTGAATTCCGCACTCTTCCAGTATTTCAATTGCCTTTTGGGCAAGCCTTCCTTTTGCTAGCGCAATAGTAATCAATCTCTAATCCTCCTCGATTTTTCCTTTACTGTTAATGAAAAGAGCATTCTCTATGCCCTTTTTTTGGGCGTATTTTTTTGTAAGCTCTTTGTTGGTTTTGTAGACTAAATCCACAATAAGACCTTTATCAATAGCGCTGTCGGCTATTTTTCTGGCGGCCGCAAGCGCTGTGTAATTGTCGCAGACTCCTATGACAAGGTCGGTAAGCTGTCTTTCTATTTCCATGCCGCTTTTTTGCAAGGCTTGCATAAGGTCTCTTATGCCTATGGCAAAGCCTGTGGCGGGTATATTTCTCTTAAAAGCCTGACAAAGTTTGTCGTATCGACCTCCGCCCAGGATTGGCGCTCCAAAATGCTTTGTTATGCCCTTAAAGACCACTCCTGAGTAATAGGAAAATGAGTTCACAAGACCTAAATCAAAAGATATATACTTGTCCAGTTTGTATTCAGCCAAAATCTGGTGTATCTCAAAAAGCCCCAATAGAGCGTCCACGCTTGTTTTGTTTGTGACAAGTTCGCTTGCCTCTTTCAAAACGGTTATGTCACCGTAGAGCATAGTTATTTTGTCAATTTTCTTTGCTACTTCGGGGTCTATATCCGAGTCAATGAAGTTCTTTTTGTCAACTGCTGAAATAATTTCTTTTTGCTTGTCTTCAGAAATATTTGCCTCGTTGAGTATGCCTTTTAAGATGTCAACCTGCCCGATATCTATTTGGAAATCAGTCAGTCCCGCATTCAAAAGGGCTTTTATCGCAAGAGCTATAACTTCTGCGTCCCCTTCAGAGCCGGGTACTCCATAAAGTTCAATTCCCGCTTGCGTAAACTCCCTCATTCTGTTTCTTTCTGAGATAAAGTTAAAGGAATCTGAAAGGTAACAAAGCCTCAAGGGAAAATCAAGCTGCATCTTTGTGGAGACTATTCTTGCAATGGGTAAAGTCATATCCGCTCTTAAAACAAGTAGAGAACCGTCAGTGTCATTAATTTTGAAGAGCTTATTGTTGGAAACCGCCCCCACTCCGCCACTAAATAATTCGTAATATTCAAGCTTTGGAGTTTGTATTTGCTTATAGGCGTTGCTTGTAAAAACGCTCATAAGCTTTTTCTCGATTATTTTTTTGTTGTATAATAAATCAGGCAAATAATCCTGCACGCCTTCGGGTAGTCTGAACTTAAACATAATCACCTCTTTATAATAAGGATATTTATTAATATAATAAATACCCTTATTTTTTTCTTATAATTACTGTTTTATATTTTCATAAATCTTTGTCATCAGGGTTTGGGATAGATATAATCTTCATAAAGAGGCCATTCGCTCTTATATGTTTCAACTATCATATCATCCACGCTTCTGTTTACATATATTCTCATATCTTGGTTTATTTCAAAGGGTTGATTTCCTGTCGGAGGGGTATCTCCGTTCATATATATTGTTGTAAGCGATGAGCATTCGCCAAATGCGTTATCTCCGATAGCTGTAATATTCTCTTCTAATGTTATTGTTGTAAGCGATGAGCAACCATAAAAGGCGTTTTCAGCTATTTCCACAGAACTGGATGTTGAGCTAAACACAATCTCTTCAAGGCTTTGACAATTTCTAAACGCATTCGGGCCTATGTACTCTAGCGATGATGGCAATACTATTCTCCTGAGGTTTATGGCGTTCTCAAAAGCTCCTTCCAAAATATATTTTATGGTTGAGCCATCGACAAATGTTTCACCGTCATAATAACCTTCAACAAAGCTAATTTCCTCAACATATTCATTGCCTCTAAAACCATTGTACTCGGTATTGCCGTTTGAGTATTTGGATATACCAATAATCTGCTGGGCTGAATGTACGGAAGGTATCATAACATGACGGTCAAACGCTGTATACTCAACAAGATAAGTACCTTCTTCAAAATCATCGGGCTCAAAATTCTGTATTCTCAGCTCTCCTGCTATGGTTCCTGTTTCATTATGTATCCATTTTGCATAAAGGGTAGTGTTTTCGTCAGGTATATAGGGCATGGTGACAAGTGAATCGTAAGCTCCCGGCTCGTCGGGCAAAAGACTGCTGTCATAAAACTCATACCAACCGATAAAGGTGTAACCCTCATAAACAGGAGTCGGCTCAGTATAAAGAGCATTGGTTTCCAGGGACATAAAGTCCATTGTTGCGTCTTCATAGACCAAATCAAAAGTTATCTCATATTTAACTATGATGGATTCTGTGGGGTCGTTTATGAACCTTTCCCATGACGGGTCTTCTCGGTAATTATTGAATATAGAATTGCTCTCCACATAAATGACGCTGACTATATCCATATCTTGGGCAAGCTGAGGTGGATTTGAACCAAGCATTGTTATGGAAGACTCGCTGTTCATGTTGTTAAATGCCCTGTCCATAATGTTTGTTACACTGTCGCCTATTTCTATATTTCTTAGTTTTGTGTTTCCGTAAAAAGCCTCTATTCCTATGGTTGAGATATTATTTGGGATTATCGCCTGATATTCGTCGCCTTTATATTTTATTAAGATGTCGTTTATGACCACAAAATCATCCACATAACTGTTGAGCCAGGCGGTGTTCTGCATGGCATCTTTTCCTATGTGTGTAATGGTTGATGGGAAATTAATGCTTTCAAGGTTAGTACAGTTCATAAAAGCTTCTTCGCCTATGGCAAAAAGCTGAGAACCGTCTTCTATGACTATTTCTCTTATGTATTCATTGTCCTTGAAGGCGCCTTTACTGATAGCGGCTATGTCAGATGATATATGGACGATAGAATCCGTTCCTGTATATCTCATAAGAACGCTGCCTATTGACATAAGCTCTTCAATGTTGCTTTCCAAATACGGTGAGTTTGTAAAAGCTTCGTCGCCTATTTCCATAAGACTCGAGGGAAGAGTAACATTTACAAGCGATGTACAGTTATTAAAGGCTCTCTCAAGTATTTCTGTAAGCCTTATGTTTGATTCGGGAATAACCACGCTTATGAGGTTTTTGCTGTTTTCAAATGCTCCTTCTTTGATAATCTCCAAATTTGTGCTTTCTCCAAAGGATACGGTTTTAAGGTTTCGGCAATTTCTGAAGGTATCGCCCTCAATAGTTTCGAGCTTGTTTCTGTTTGCAAACTTTACATAAGTAATTCCTGAATCTTTGTAAGCCCCTTCACCTAAGTATTCTAA
>CAZVHD010000179.1:0-4154 GCA_964626765.1 uncultured Christensenella sp. | reverse complement strand
ACTTGATATAGATACAGTCAGGGCAAAGATAAACGCTTCTGACAGCTGTAAAGAAATATCCGATAATTATTTCAAATCAATACGAGGTGTCACTCCAATATATACAAATAAGCCTATTACCCCCCATAAAGGCAAAATTTTTAGCGACACAAAAGCCTTTGAGCTTTCCTCAATAGTAATGGCCGCCGATAATCTCACATCATTCATTAACACGGAAAAATCCTCGGTCATTTATAAGGAGGATGGTACTTTTTCCATAAAATTATCGCCCACAAGTTTTGCCATTGCAATGGTTAATGTAGCGTTGACAATGGAGGATGGAGGAATAAGTGTTCAGGACTTTTTGGGTACAGGAAATTTTGGCACTGAAATTGAAGTTTATTTGCAGGAAGTATTTCCCGGTTTTGATTTGAGGGATATCAAAAAAACTATTGAACTTTTAACAAGTGTTGGAGTTCATATTAACGGATTGGATTATGAAAGTGAAGAAATGATAGCCTTAATGGAATCCATGGAAGAAGATTTGATTATTCCTGAAGGTTTCATGTTGCCATATGACCTATCAATTGAGATAAAAGGACATTATTTTGTAGAAGAGGCAGGAGACTTTACAAACATATATATGTGCGTTGGAAATGTATCAAAGCACGGATACCCCTTTCTTTTTGCCACACTCCATACCGAAGAGGATGGGAGCACTTGGATAGAGACATCTATTGAGGTATCAAAAATCATTCTCTCGGCGCATGAGATTGGTTAAGATTGAATGGTTAATTGTTAATTTAATAATAAATATATGATAAACATATCAAATCTATTTTTTTGGGAGAATTTATGAAAAAAAGAAATGTAGTTATAATTTTAGTTATTGTTTTGATACTTTTGACAGCTTCAGCTTTGTCAAGCTGTAAGACAAAAGAATCAGATTTCAGCCTTATTGTTCCCGATAAATGGCGAATGGAAGTAGGCGATTCGCGTTCAATAGATTATGCATTTAATGAGGAAATAACCGATAGAAAATTGAGTTGGAGCGTTTTTCCAAAATTTGCCGCATCTGTAGACGAATGGGGGCGGGTGACTGCAAAAAAAGCAGGTTTTGCATGGATAAAGGCAAAGACCTCAGAAGGCTATAAGGATAGCGTCAGGCTTAGGATTGTAAAGGAGATTAAAAGTGAAGAAACTCCTCTCAAAATCAAAGACTATGAGAAAGATGCAATATCTCTAAATAGCGTATTTCAAAAAATGGTCTCATATTATGAGCCGGGAAATGAAGGTATACCCTCATTTGTTAGCGAAATATCCGATTACAGCTCATACAAAACTGTTACAACCGATGACGGAGCAGTGTGGACAATTACTGATTATGGTGTCTTAAGAGAAGACGAAAATGCCTTAAACTCTCGTGATAGTCAACAAAGATTTATGGGAGACCGTTATTTTTACGATAATGATGGAGAATTATTAGCAATTGTTGACGATGGTGAAAACGGTATATGGACTATTATGGCGGAAGGCGTTACGCATATTCAAATGGTGCAAATGAGCGGCATAGACAAAGCGGTTATGATGAGTGAAGCCACTGATGAATATGTATCACGCCGTGGTATGGTCTCACAATCAACACTTGTGGGCGATGAATGGAAACCTTGTGAAAGTGACAACGACGGTTTATGGACTTCTATGTACGGAGCAGGGGAGCTCATGCGTTATAATGTTTTGAAAAATGACCCTTCCGCTTCCGAAGCTGAAATTGAAGCTGCAAAAGATAGCGCCACACTCGCTACCGAAGCGGTACTACTTCTTTCTAATTTGAGCATGAGAACAGGCACTACTGACGCGTATATCAGATACCAGCCCAATGCTGAATTTGACCCCGCAAACGGTAGATATTATTCTGAAGAAGCCTTGAAAGAGGACGGAGACTATTCATTAAATGTGCCCGGAAAAAGCCCTGCCGCAGTATTTGAACATGCCTATGAACAGTATTTGGAACATGGTGTGCGCACATATTTCTTAACAGAGGATTATATGTATCCATTTGTAGAGGAAGACTGGGCGGACCCAAAAGAAGAGGATGGAGAATACGAAAAGCGTGTCAGAAACTTGGAGGGGTACATAGCTCGTACTTATTCTTTGAGAGAGGAAAACAATTCTGTGGGTGGATTTATGCATTGGTCTTTTAATGATGACGGTACAGCCACCGGCGTATCAACTAAAGCAGAGGACTCGCTAGGATATCACATTAATGGTGAAAATATGCGAGGACATATAGTTGACGCTTCAGGTGAAGTTCCCGACAGACTTTGGAATAACCTTATTGGAGAAGGTTATAGCGTTGAAGATATTGTCTATAAAGGAGACACAAGCGCAGATGAAATAATTGGACACCTATTTTTATATAAACTTGCATTTGATATTTTAGGGCCAGAAGATGAAGAATTAAAGGAAATCATAGGGTCTAATATGGATAAGTTTGCTCGTCATGTTGTTGATTATGGTTATATGATGGTGGATGGAAACGTGGAACCTGGAACGTGGAGCGAATTTAATCGTGAGTTTTTCTATAATAGCTCGCAACTTGGCGGAGCGCCTCTTACAGCTTCTGTGGCTCTTTCTCTTTTCAAAGTCGCTCATTATGTCACGGGATATCAAAGATGGGAAGATGAATATCGTATGGCGGCGCTTCATCCTTCTTACGAATACGCCAAGATTATGACTCAATATCACAAGCAATGCCATCTTGCTATGATTCTTACTTTAGATGAGAGCATAACACCTGAAATGAGGTCATATCTAGACGATATGACAGAATATGGCTCGCCTACTTCAGAAATGCTTATTAGAATGTTCTTGAATTACTCCGATGAAGAAATGGCAATGCTTGCTTTTTATCTTCTTTTCCAAATGGAAGATGACGAGGAAATTTTGGAATACTACCGAGAAGCTATTGACCAATGGTGGATATCTATAAAATACAGTGAAAATCCTCTTTGGTATTACATATATCAATTGGCGTATCCCGATAAACTCATTACAGACGCTTATGGCAATAATATATTGGAAACTGCATCGTGGTCTCTATCGCGACATCCTATTGATTTAAGAAAAATGTCCGCCTCCTCTCCTTTGCGAGACGATATAGCTGAATTTAATCTTAGCGCTATAACAGAGGAGGGCACAAGTCTGTCTTATGACATATCAGAAAATGGAGAATTGGATGTATCAGGAGCTATGGGCATATTCAGAGCCTTGTCACAAGGCCCTGACTTGAAATGGAGTGTTGCCGCTCCCGATGAAAGAGCTCTTCATAAGTATAACGGTCCAACCTATGAATTGCACCGTCACCACAATCCCAATCAAAGGGAAGGAGCAACGACTTACACATTGCCCTTCTGGATGGGACTTTATCATGGTATGCTTACCGATTAAAGATATAATTTGGCATAAAACCTTCAAAACAAAAGAAAAGGGCAAATCCCTTTTCTTTTGTTAGGTTTATTACATTTTGTGATTTATTTTTCAAATAGTAAGGTGAATTTATTAAAGCATGTTTACTTAAAGATACATTATATGATATACTAAGGTTGTTTATAAATCTATATTTTGAGTAAGTGAGTGTGCTGAAATGAAAAAGAAACCACAAGAGAGCATTAAGAATTTTGAAATAGATAATAAACCCAAGGTTTTTAATATAGCGACATTTTCACTTTTTTGTATACTCGTTTGCTTGTCATACTTATTTAGATATAACTTGCTAAGTGTAATTGTTATATCCTCATCATGTATTTTATCAATTATAATATTAATTTCAATAATAAGAAAGAGAAAGATATCAATTTTGACTTTGATATCGTATGCAATACTTTTGGGCGGCGGCGTTTTATATCACATATTATTTGGTGTTGAACCTGTCTTGCAAAGAATAAGCTATAACCTTATGATGTCAGCTGTTGCCATACTGTCAATCGGTGCGTTGTTTTATATATCTAAAGTCAAAATAAAAAGAAATAGCGCTATTTCAATTATTCTGAGTATAATTTTGGTGTTTTCATCATTTTTCTATCTTCTGACAATGAACATAAGGTCAAGACCCAATGTTGTAAGTTTGCAGGCAGGACATGATGAATATTTATCAGAAATAGGCAATTCGACTT
>CAZVHD010000178.1:0-4164 GCA_964626765.1 uncultured Christensenella sp. | reverse complement strand
CCGGATCCCCAAATTCATAGTCGGTATAACCCGTATCTGAGAATATGCTCTCGGTATCGCTTCCTAAAAGCCCTGAATAAGTAAAATCATAATCGGAAGAACTGGGCGGATCATCGCCATAGTTAATCTCCTTATTCTGTGGCGTAACGATAACAACCGCTTTTTCAACAGTCAGCGTTCCGGTTTGCTCATTGGGTATATAGTTGGGATGACTAAATCCTGGTTCAACTTCGATAACATAACTGCCGACATCGTCATATCTTTCATAACTACAGACCCCTTCCACAATAGGTTCGCTGTCTCCCGCAGCTAAATTGTCAAATTCTACCTCATATGGAGGCGGACTATCGCCATAAGTCCTCACATAATCTTTAGGGGTGATAGTTAAGGTTCGCTTATTTATATTAATATCTACTGTTTTTGTTCCCACAACCTCATTATGGGGATGTGGATTTCTTACGGACACCGTGGAGGTATACGAGCCCGCATTCCTTGGAGGAGAGCCTCCTGAGTAAGAAACGTCAGTGCTATATCCCGATATGGGAGAGTAACTCACTGTAACATCGGAATTGTTATAAGTCTGTGTGATGTCTCCCACAGATATATTGTTGAACTTTCCTGTTATGTGCTGTGAGCCACCTTGCGCTGTATAATTATAAGATAAACTTCGGCTAGAAACACTTGCTCCATTAATAGACCATCCTGTGAAATAATACCCGTTATTGTTATTAAAGCCTATTGTCATAGGCACAGAATCTCCGGGGAAATAATAACCTTCACTTCCACTGTCGATATATCCGCCTGTCTCTGAAGAGAAACTGACATCTGATAACGCGCTAAAAGTGTCGTCATAATCATTCCAGTTTTCAGCTGATTTATAATTATTAATACTGCTTTGAAGAACATATGTTGTTACATCATGAACCCCATTTGAGTTATCTTTGATTATATTGTTATAAATTCCTTTTCCTGATGTGGTAACTGCTGTTCTTGATACCATAACCTTTTCAAGATTAAAACACATATAAAAAGCAAAATCGCCAATATGCTTGACGCTATCGGGAATAACAATCCTTTCTAGAGATTCATTATTATAAAAAGCATGAGAGCCGATATATTCAATCGTATCAGGCAAATCCACTGATGATAAGGATTTCATATTAGAAAAAGCGCATGCGGCAAGACCTTTTGTATTGTTTTGTATAGTTGCCGAGGTTATAGCATCTCTGTCACCTTTATAATCCAAGACCCAATTATCTCTATAAATAAAACCATTGCTTGAATTATTATAAAGGCTGCTACTCCTAAAAGCATATCTTCCTATTGATTCTAAACTATCTGGGAAAAGATTGACTGAACTTAAGGAACTGTTTTCAAAAGCATAATTTCCTATATGAGTGATGTTGCTTGCGGATTGAAAATTCAACGCTGATATATCGGAATTTTCAAAAGCATATTCCTCTATCTCTTCCAAGCTATTAGGGATATTAATTGTGGGACTTCCCGCCATACTATCAGCAAAAGCTTTTTCTCCAATTGTTTTAACTCCATTATTTATTGTTATGGAATTCAAATTGGTACAATTCTTAAAGGCTAAAGGTGATATGTGTTCAACATTCCCTGAGATTGTTACGCTTGATAACGTTCCGCATCCCATAAAGGCGCCTTCGCCTATATAATAGACTGTTGAGGGTATGTTCGCAGTCCCAATACTTGTATTTTGAAGAGCATAATCAGCAAAGCCTCTAACACTTGAAAAACTCTGTGTTCCAGTTACGCTCCCTCTGACGCCCACCACCCAGTTTCTAAGAATTCTAAGCCCTGAACCGCCATTAAACCAAGAGGTATTTAAGAAGGCGTTTTTACCAATTCTCTCTATTGTATTTTGATTAAAAGAAATTGCGCTAAGAGATTCGCAATTTTGAAAGGCCCCTTCGCCTATAACTTTTAGATTTCCTCCTGTTGTAGTTCCATAATAAAAGCTCGATAAACTATCGTTATCTGCAAAAGCATGGTCATTTATTACCTCAACAGAGCTTCTAAGGGTTATAGTGGATATTTGTATGTCGGAAAATGCTCTTTCCCCTATGTATTTTAGATTTGTTCCGGATAATGATACTTCGCTTATTCTTGAGCAATAAAAAGCGTAAGCTCCTATATGCTCCACACTGGCCGGAATACTAATTTCGATATTTACAGAGCCGGGTTCAAATGTTCTTA
This sequence comes from uncultured Christensenella sp., assembly GCA_964626765.1. Taxonomy (GTDB): domain Bacteria; phylum Bacillota; class Clostridia; order Christensenellales; family DTU072; genus DTU072. The sequence continues at coordinate 1,944 of CAZVHD010000178.1, read as the reverse complement.
TAAATGAAAATGCGTTGTCTCCAATGTATTTAAGTGTATTAGGAAAATTTACTTCAGAAATCCTGCTTCCATCAAATGCTCCACTAGCTATACCAACAGTTCCTGAGGGAATTGTCAAAGTTCCGGTAAGCCCCCAAGTTTCCGAATAATTGGGATGATCTGCATAAGTTGTATTTTTATAACCCAACACCCAGTCGTCTCTGCTATAAACAGAATTATTGGAGGCACTTTTATATATTTGTGTGTTTAAAAACGAATATGGTCCCAAATAAAAATTTGTTGGATTAATTGTTAATGAATTAAGGTCTTCGCAATCCTTAAATGCAAATGCTCCAACTGTCTCAACATTTGAAGTAATAGTAAAGTCATTTAATTTTTCTGCTCCTTCAAATGCGTTGTTTCCTATATGTTGTACCGAACTGGAAAGATAAATTCTTGTAAGATTTTTAGCATCCAAAAATGCATCCGAGCCTATGTATTTTGTTCCTGAAAGAACTGTATATGAGGTTCTTGTATTTGCCCCGGGATAATAATTTAATGTGATAGGAACCCCGTTTTCATGGCTATAAAATACACCGTTATGGGACTTATAGTAATCATTCTTACTGTCTACATTTATTTCTTGAAGATTATAACATCCATTAAATGTATTGATTTTTGTATATGAACCTATTCTAACTATATATCTGGGGATTTTAATTGTGACAACACTTCCATTATTTTGAAAAACATCCTGCCCAAGCTCAACCACTTTTTTTCCATTTATATGTTCCGGTATATTGACTGAGGTCGATGAGCCTGTGTAATCCGTTATGATAACTCCGCCTGAAATATCTTCATATACGAAACCATTGTATGTTGCGGCGTATGCCTTGTTATCAATATTTTGAAAGCCAAGAAGAAAAAAGGTTGTTAATGCGCAAAATACGACTGTTAACACAATAGCCGCTATAAGATAATTCTTTTTGTTAAAAGGTTTAACCATAATTACCTTCTTCAGTTGGTCACTAGTCGCGACGCACCTTTCTTGTATATTATATGATATAACATATAATATTTGATAATGAATAAACAATTACATATATATCATACCATATATAAATTAAAATGCCAATACCATTAATATAAATTAATAACTAAAAAATTATAAAAATATCTTTATTCAATTAAAATAAACAAATTTCAGGCGTATGTACCTGAAATTTGCATTTGGATACTTATTGTCTATTTATCTCTTACTTTAAGATGATTTATTCATTATAGCTGCGCTAATTATAATTATTACTACAACGCCAAGAACAGCAATCAAAGCATAGAACAGTATTCCCGCCAAGTTTTCGGTTCTCAAAGATTCCTCGGATATGGTGATGAATGCATACGAGCCCAAATCATCTCCTTCAAATACTATATAATTCCCATCAACTGTATATGATACCTCATACATAGTGTCATCAGAAACATAGACTAATCTTAAACTATCTAAATCTCTTACTTCGGGAGGTATTCTCAATCTGATTTCCGCTCCTCCGGCTATATTGATTTCTTCACCTTCGCTAAACAGGTTTATGTTCATTATGCTTCTTACTTCTTCTCTTTCAGATTGAATATCAGCTTGCGCTAATGAAAGAATATATTCATCAGTATTTTGAGTAATCATAAGCTCGGCATGAGGATCCAAGCCCTCGTCTTTGGTTATTATACCTTGATATATACCGCTAAGTGTTGTAGCTGTATTTTTCATAACAATAAGATTTGCCTCTAGCGTAGTGGTTTCAAAGTTTTCCTTGCTGATTGTTGCTGTTGCTTCATAAACTCCTATTTCTGTTCCCTTATTATTTTGATAAGTTACATTGTATCCGCTAGCATTCACATATTCTTGATTAATTAACATAATATGTTCCTCGCCGTCATAGACCACGCGTTTATTGGGGAATACTTTGTCGG
>CAZVHD010000177.1:0-4167 GCA_964626765.1 uncultured Christensenella sp. | reverse complement strand
GGCTATTTATTACTTTGGGCATGACTGATGGGTTTTCCCAATCAAATTCTCCATCAACATTCGCCTCTCCGGAAATTATTGATTGAGAAAGAGTCTGACCATATGTTATGGCTGTTGCTTGGGGTTGCTGCACGAAATAGGGATAGGCCTTTTCTATTAACAAATACCTTACTTCCGTAAACCTTATGGTATAGTTGTCGCCAGCTGAAACATCGTTGTAACTATAAGAATATTGTCCCACATCCTCGCCAGGTTGTCTTGTTATATTGCCGCTTAAGACAGATATGTTATCTCCCAGCCTGAGATCATCCTCATTTATTAAGAACTCAGGCTCAGGGTCCGGATTTCCATAGGTTTTTGTGTAAATAGGTATGCTTACTCTTAAATCTCTGGGATAAATAGTGAAATAAGAGGGATTATAAATGATTTCATAATTAGGGTTGTTTTCTGAATTCAATGAATTTTGATTGATAAGATAACTACCCGCCCTTTCTCCGCGCTTTCTAGATAAACTGCCCTGAAGCATGATATCATTTCCCTCTAAAATATCATAAGTAAGCTCCGGGTCAGATTCTCCATAAATTTTACTTGTGGATTCTGCGGTTATATGTATCTGCCTTTTTTCTACAAACAGTCTTGCAGACGCTGAAGAAACATCAATTATGTATCCGTCAGACGAGCCATTATCTCTGAGTGAAATTAAATATCCCTCCGAACTAACTTCCAAAGTATTGGCGTCTATTAATATATCTGGCTCAATAAGTCCGTCAACTTCATTCTTGGAGTCTTCTCCTCTTAAATATCCTGTATAAGAAATTTCAATTTGAGGCTCCACACCATAACTAATATATGTATCGGATATTTCAGCAAATAAAACACCCTTTGATATTGTAAAGGTAACTATATTTGAATATTGCTTGTAATAATTTGTTGATTCGGGTTTTATAGCCCTGATTTCAATATTGCCTGTACCTTTTATTAAAAGTATATCGTCTGAGATACTTGCCTTTCCGCTTAATACCTCATAATCAATGTCAGTAGGACCATCTCCGCCTTGAGAGGATAAATTAATGCTTTGCAGACCATATGTATCATCGCTTATATCGTCAAGGACAAGAGGCGTAGTCTGATGAACTTTTGATACCGAGAAACTAACACTCTGCTCTTCTAGTAAATTGAAGTTTTGACTGGGAATAACAGCTTTTACTATATAATTTCCTGCATCTATACAATCGTCAATAACCTCATTGTTTTGGTAAAAAACCAATTGAGCGTCTTCATAAGAGTTTTCTGTTATATTAAACATTGCTGTTATGGAGCTATTGAGGCTCTGTCCTGTGTATTGAAGATTTCTATAACCGCTAAATGTAATGTTCTCAACGACTCTTGGCGTTATTGTAAATACATATTCCTCATTAAAGAGTATATTATAGTTTTCTTTATTGCCGGCTATATTCTCCTCAAGAAGTCCTACTTCATATTCGCCGACATTCCATTCATCAGGCTCTTGTCCCTCTATGGAAAAACTAAATTCATTAACAAAAAGTCCATCATCGCCAAACACTCCCTCAAAGCTGTGGACACTTATATAAGGCTCATTGCCATCATATTGTTTTGTCAGGTTTTGAGGTAGAATATTTATATAGGCATTCCTTTTTACGATGCTTCCCTCAATACCACTAACTTCATTCGGAACAGAATAATTCTTTGATCCGGAACCGCTAAGACTAAATGAATTGAAGGTTATCAGCTTATTTGTACCTATATTTTTATCTGGCTCATTACTTTGATTGTAATAAGTTCTTTGCGCTGTCAATACTATCTCGTCACTGATAAGTCCTTCTATAACACTATTATCAATGGTTATATCGTCGTATGAAAATCTATCATATTGTTTTACTGTATACTCCTCGTAATCTGCTAATTCATCCGCTAACTCTAATTGCTTGGGTACGATTTCAAAGTAAATAAACTTGGCTCCAACGGTATATCCATCCTGATGAAGTCTTAATTCCATTCTGTACTCATCGGCATCTAGCGCTCCATCAATCAAAAGATCGTACTGGTCAATAAAATACTCAATTGTATAAGTGAAATTATCATCTAAATCCACGGAGTATTCCTTGACTGTCCCGTCATAAACAAAGGTATCCTCGTCATCGGTGGCAGATTGACCCAAGGGGTTTAGAATTTCAACATCGTTGTCGAAAGGTATAAAATCCGCCTCAAAAACCCATGCTTCGCTTCCCATCGTGGTTGTTGCTACTATCGTCTGCCCGTCTCCACTATAACTTTCAAAAAAATCTGTGTCAAGTACAAGTCTGTAGCCTAAATCGGGATTAATTATTATACGCACAGTCTGCCCTTCATAGTATTCGCCGGCTCCCGTGGCCGAGCCATGTTCTAAATCATCACTGATAGATACAGTCTTTGTAAATCTACCATACCACCTGATAGAAGACCCTGTATAAGCGCTGTCATTATACATAGGAAAGCATCTGTTATCCTGCATCCCGCCCTCATTAAATGATATTGATGTGTCGTTTATGTTTCTTATATCAAAACCAAATTCCTCATCTGCCAAGAAATCAAAATATATGAAATTCTTGTCTTGTTCAGCTGTCATGTCCACTCCCGCCTGAACGCTTCCATTGCTTCCTACATACAAAATTGAACCAATATTGTTATGGGTATAAAGCGTGTCTATATCCACAACCACCCAGCCGTTATAGATACCGGCAAGAGAGTTTTCAAAATGTCCGACAAGGCCGCCCCAGTTGTCATCTCCAAGCACATCTCCGTCAAATACAATATGCCTTGCTTCATTTGACCTCAATTGCCCTATAATACCGCCTACACTTAAAGTGCCTTGTACATTTACCGAGGAATAACATCTTAATACTTCACCCAAACTATATCCAACAATAGAACCAACTTTTTCGGTACCAACAACCTCTCCGGAGGTTATTACTATATTTTTTATAATTGAATCGCTGCCAGTATATCCAAAAAGCCCTTGACTATATTCGCTTGTGGATGAACCTATATCAAGATTAGAAACAGAAAATCCGCCACCATCAAATATACCGTTAAAAATCGTGCTTTCTGTGGGCTGATTGATGTCATATCTTCCTATTGATAAAAAACCAGTTTGGATGTCTATGTCGTCTGTAACAAGAAAATAGCAATTATCAAAAGTATAACCGTCCTCCACTTGCATACTCAATGTGTCCAAATGGTCAAATGTGGCAATAAGATACGGATTATCTTCGCTTCCCCAGTCCATAAGATTATAAACATCTCTACCGAAGAGCCTTAACATTACACTTTGTCTTGAATATGTTTGAATAATGTCTACAATAAGAGTATTCTCTTCTTGCTCAACCTGTTTGTTGTAAAATTCCACAAGTTGAGGAGAATAGTCAGCGTCCATACCTCTTTCTTCCTCTGACACAAAATTGGCAGTGGGGAAATACATATTCATAAGCGCATCTCCACCCACCATTTCTATCGTGGAAAGACCCTCAACATTGTTTGTTGTTTGATTTCCTGAACCGATTGCATCAAAATCGCTTATATTTTCTATATTAAAATAACAGTTGGAAATTGTCTCATCTGATAGATTATTTGCAATAATACCTCCGCCTGTCATAAACGATTCGCCCTGAATACCGCCTATATTATAAGAGTTTCTAACAATTGCTCCTGTTTGGTTTGTGGCTATAAGGCCGCCTTTTATGTCCCCTACAAAGTCATCCGAAAAAATATCGCTTTCTATGTTTCCACTGTTATAACAATATTCAATAATGCCAGAGTTTTCACCTGCTAAACCGCCGCCATTAGAGACATTAACTTTTATGTATCCGCTATTAAAGCTTATTTCCATACTTCCTGAGTTCTTACCCGTAAGACCTCCAACAATTGAATTACCCGTTATGGTGGCTGAATTTAGGGACCTTGAAATATTGCTTGCGCTGCCCGCAATTCCTCCAACATATTCCTCGCCTTGTACATCTGTATTATTCATACAATCCCATATCAAACCCGAGCTATAACCAGCAAACGCTCCCACATAGTCTTTACCGGTAATTTTGCCATAAATTTCTTCTGACGATATTACCAAAGGTCTTATATTCAGTTTTTCTATTCTTGCGCTTGTTCCTATTG